>VERA01000051.1 GCA_018882935.1 Burkholderiaceae bacterium
TACTGGAGATTTGCCATGACTATAAAAAAGAAGGCTAAGAGCCAAATTCTGGAGGCAGTGCATGAGACCGCTGCTGATCTTCATCGCTTGGGCTTTATCGACAAACGGAAAATGCAAAAGTACGAGGTTTTATGCCTTGAGCCTATTCCTGCCTATGACAGCAAAAAAATCCGTGCATTGCGCGCGCACTTGCAGGTCAGTCAGGTGGTACTCGCTGCAGTACTGAACACAAGCCCTTCGACGGTTCGCAAATGGGAAATCGGCGAGAAGCGACCAAGCGGACCTTCACTCAAGCTCTTGAACCTGATTGAGCGCAAAGGGCTGGAGGCAGTACTTTGACAAAACGCCCGCTAACTTCAGCAGGCGTTTTTCATGTAACTGGCGGAGAGGGTGGGATTCGAACCCACGGTACCTTGCGGTACGCCTGATTTCGAGTCAGGTACATTCGACCACTCTGCCACCTCTCCGGTTCGAAAACGTTGTGGTCGTTTTCATAAGCGGCGAATTGTAGCAGATTCACCGACTTCGGCTCGCGGACTCGCCAACGCAGGCAGCATACTGATCAGGGCTTGAGTACCTTTACTCCACCCATATACGGCCAAAGTGCCTCTGGTACGCTGACACTGCCGTCTGCTTGTTGGTAGTTTTCAAGAATAGCCACCAGCGTGCGGCCCACTGCCAAGCCTGAACCATTCAAGGTATGCACCAGCTCGGGTTTGTCTTGCGCATGTCTGAACCGGGCCTGCATACGGCGCGCCTGAAATGCTTCGCAGTTGGATACAGACGATATCTCGCGGTAGGTGTTCTGTGCAGGTAGCCACACTTCAAGATCATAGGTCTTCGCCGCACCAAAACCCATATCGCCCGTACATAGCGTGATCACGCGATAAGGTAGCCCCAATTTTTTGAGGATATTCTCTGCATGACTGCACATTTCTTCCAATTGCTGATACGAGTGCTCCGGATGCGCAATATGCACCATCTCGACCTTATCGAACTGATGCTGCCGAATCATGCCGCGCGTATCTCTACCATAGCTACCGGCCTCGGATCTGAAACACGGTGAATGCGCCACTAATCTGATGGGAAGCGCATCAGCAGAAACGATCTCATCACTAACGAAATTGGTGAGTGTGACTTCAGCAGTGGGAATCAGATACAGAGCTTCACTCTCTCCTTCTTGGCCACCTTTTTTTACTGCAAAAAGATCTGCCTCGAACTTCGGTAACTGACCAGTACCTTTAAGCGTATTTCCGCTGACGATGTAGGGCGTGTAGCACTCGGTATAGCCATGCTCAGCGGTGTGCGTATCGAGCATGAACTGCGCGATTGCACGATGCAGACGCGCGATACCTGATCGCATCACAGTAAATCGTGCACCCGATAGCTTTGCACCGGTATCGAAATCGAGCCCGAGGGGTTCGCCAATATCGACATGGTCTTTGACTTCAAAATCAAACTGCCGTGGTGTTCCAACTTTGCGGATTTCTACATTCGCGCTTTCGTCTTGGCCCAGCGGCACTGACTCATGCGGAATATTAGGTATGGTTAACACAAAAGCCGCTATCTGTTCTTGCAGCGCTTCGAGCCGCTCGGCAGAGGCTTTGAGCTCATCGCCAATGCCACCTACCTGCGCCATCACTGCGCTGGCGTCTTCGCCTTTACCTTTTAGGATGCCAATTTGTTTAGACAAGCTGTTGCGTTGTGCTTGCAGCTCTTCGGTACGCGTCTGTATCGATTTCCGCTCGCCCTCAAGGGCATTGAAAGCATCAATATCGAGCTTGAATTTTCTGTGGGCGAGCCGCTCGGCGACAGCGTGAATGTCTTTACGGAGAAGATGGATATCGATCATGGGGCTATGAAATTGCTGGGTTTTGTAGCATTGTACCAAGCGAGGTTGGCAAAGAACCTATCCAAATCGAAGCCGAGCTTGGTGTACCTAATCTGTTTACTTTCTTTTCGCCTCCGCATCCAACTTCCTCAGATACGCCAACTTCTCGGCGATTTTGCCCTCTAACCCCCTCGGTGTCGGCTGATACCAGCCTGGGTCGCCCAAGCCGTCTGGCAGGTACTGCTCACCTGCTGCGTAGGCCTCGGGTTCATCATGCGCGTAGCGGTACAACTTGCCATAACCAAGCTGTTTCATCAGCTGGGTGGGTGCATTGCGCAAGTGCTCAGGTACTGGGCGGCTTTGGTCTTTGGCGACGAAAGCCCGCACCTGGTTATAGGCGTTGTAGACCGCATTGGACTTTGCAGCGCAGGCCAGATACACCGTAGCTTCGGCCAGGGCCAGCTCGCCTTCGGGTGAGCCAAGCCGCTCGAAAGTTTCGGCAGCATCGAGCGCAAGCCTGAGCGCACGCGGGTCGGCCAAGCCGATATCCTCTGCAGCCATGCGAATCAGGCGACGCGAAAGGTAACGCGGATCAGCCCCACCATCGAGCATACGCACCAGCCAATACAGCGCAGCATCGGGGTTGGAGCCGCGCACGGATTTATGCAGCGCAGATATCTGATCGTAAAACGCATCACCACCTTTATCGAAGCGGCGTAATGCGTCACCGAGTGTCTGCTGTAATAGCGCGATAGTAATTGTGCTCGAGCCACTTTGCACTGCAGCACGCATCACGATTTCGGTGTTATTGAGTAGCTTGCGACCATCGCCATCCGCACTCGCAACTAACATCGACTTGGCTTCGTCTTCAATACCAAATGCTTCGTTAATGGTGAGCGCACGGTCAAGCAGGGCTGATAAATCATCCGTCGCCAAAGGCTGAAGTACATAGACTGCTGCACGCGATAGCAGCGCGCTATTCACTTCGAATGAAGGATTTTCTGTGGTGGCACCAATGAAGGTGAAGAGGCCACTTTCCACGTGCGGCAGAAAGGCGTCTTGCTGGCTTTTGTTAAAGCGGTGAACCTCATCCACAAACAAGATGGTTTGCCGGCCAGAGGTGGCTCGGGACAACTGGGCGCGCTCGACTGCTTCGCGGATATCTTTGACGCCCGATAGCACTGCGGAGAGCGCAATGAACTCTGCATTAAAGCCCTGCGCCATCAAGCGCGCCAAGGTTGTCTTACCGACACCGGGCGGGCCCCACAAAATCATGGAATGCGGCTGCTTAGATTCAAACGCGACGCGTAGCGGCTTACCCTCGCCAAGCAGGTGCTGCTGCCCGATCACCTGATCGAGCGTCGTTGGGCGTAATCGTTCTGCGAGCGGCGTCGTCATAGGCCGCTACTGCTGCAATAGATCAGCACCCTTGGGCATCACAAACTTGAATTGATTAGCGGGTAATGAGGGATTTTTCTCGAAGCGAGTGAAATTGATCACCGATACCTGACCAAAACTGTCGCGCAGCTCCATACCCACGGGCAGACCATCGCGCAAGCCTATGCCGATACGCTCGAATTGTGTGTCTTTGGTCTTGGGTATCGCCTGTAACCAATCGATACCATCTTTATTACCCGCATCCGATAGGCTGAAATTTTTTTCGAGATCATTGCTGCCAAATAAAATCGCTGCCGGTGATGAACCGATGGCATTGCCTAACGCGCGTACCGTTACTTGATTCAAGTCTTGGTCGTGGATGTACATGTTATTGCCATCTGACTGCAGTACCTGCTCATACGGTTTTTTATAATTCCAGATGAATTTACCCGGACGTGAAAACGCGAACGTACCGCTCGACTGACTAGACACCCGCAGTTTATCGCCCTCACCCTTGACCATACGCTGATTAAACTCACCGCGCGCAGAACGCGTTTCAGTCACAAAGCGCTTGAATTGTTCAAGCGCATTGGCAAATACCACGGTCGGCATGCCAATAAAGCTAATTGCTACAACCAAGGTCGTCGCCATGGTTAAACGCAATGAATTAGCTCGATATATGGGAATGGCTTTAATTGCCAGGCCTAGGTTCAACAGTATGCTTGGCTTGAACACGCTTACTCTGCCTGTGTGTGCGGTACTAAAATCTCACGATTGCCGTTCGATTGCATGGACGATACCAAACCACTCTGCTCCATTTGCTCGAGTAACCGCGCCGCACGGTTGTAGCCAATGCGCAGATGACGCTGCACCAAAGAGATGGATGCGCGACGATGCTTAAGTACGATCGCTACCGCCTGGTCATACATCGGGTCAGCCTCACCTGCCGGGCCATCGATACCACCCACTTCACCGCCCTCAGCGACACCACCTTCGAGTATGCCTTCAATGTAGTTCGGCTCGCCTTGCGCTCGCAGGTGTTCAACCACGCGGTGCACTTCTTCATCGGAGACGAACGCACCATGTACGCGGACTGGTAAACCAGTACCCGGCGGCAGGTAGAGCATGTCGCCCATACCCAGCAAGGCCTCGGCACCTTGTTGGTCGAGAATCGTACGCGAATCAATTTTTGAAGATACCTGAAACGCGATGCGTGTGGGTACGTTCGCTTTAATCAGGCCGGTAATCACATCGACCGAGGGGCGCTGCGTTGCAAGTATCAGATGAATACCCGCAGCACGCGCCTTCTGCGCAATGCGTGCGATCAGCTCTTCAACTTTTTTACCCACTACCATCATGAGATCTGCCAACTCATCGATGATGATCACGATAGTGGGTAGTTTCTCGAGCGGCTCGGGCGCGTCTGGCGTCAAACTGAACGGATTAGGAATTTTTTCTGATTTTTTGCTGGCGTCAGCAATCTTTTGATTAAAGCCGGCGAGATTACGCACACCTAGCTTGGACATCAGCTTATAGCGACGCTCCATCTCGTTCACGGCCCAATTCAGCGCATGGCCGGCCTGCCGCATATCCGTGACGACCGGTGCGAGTAGATGCGGTATGCCCTCGTAAATCGAGAGCTCGAGCATTTTTGGATCAATCAGAATCAGTCGCACTTGATTCGGATCGGCTTTGTAGAGCAGAGACAAAATCGTGGCGTTGATGCCCACTGATTTACCCGAGCCAGTCGTACCCGCTACCAGCAAGTGCGGCATCTTGGCCAGATCAGCCACCACCGGGTTACCTGCAATATCTTTACCCAAGCCAACGCTCAACACGGATGCGGTGTCGTTATAGACCTTCGAGCCAACGATCTCCGACAGTCGCACAATCTGCCGCTTGGGATTCGGCAGCTCAAGGCCCATGTAGTTTTTACCGGGGATGGTTTCAACGACGCGTATCGACGTCAGCGACAGCGCACGCGCCAGGTCGCGTGCGAGGTTGACAATCTGGCTGCCCTTGACGCCGGTGGCCGGCTCGATCTCATAGCGCGTAATCACTGGCCCCGGATACGCGGCAACGACTTTGACCTCCACACCAAAATCGCCGAGCTTTTTCTCGATCAGGCGGCTGGTGTATTCCAACGTTTCAACGCTGACGGTTTCCTGCTCGATAGGCGGTTCGTCCAGCAGCGAGAGCGGCGGCAAGTTGGTATCGGGCATATCGAGAAACAGCGATACCTGCTTTTCTTTTTCTACGCGCTCGGATTTAGGCACATGAACGACTTGCGGCACGATTTGTATCGGTGGCGCTTCAACGAATTTTTCGCGTTCTTTAACCACCGCTTCTTCGCGCTTGACGATGGCCACCTCACCGATCTTGCGATCCTGATAGGCGCGGTACATTTGCAGCATCCATTGCGCAGTACCTTCGATGGCACCACCGAGTTTTTCAGCAACCGCCAGCCACGACACATGAAAGCACAGCGAGAAACCCAAGCCAAACAGCATCAATAGAATCAACGTGGCGCCATTAAACCCGAATGAACTTTGCGCAAAGCTACCCAGGGTCTCGCCCAGCACACCACCGGGGTCGCGCGGTAGCTGTACCTTCCAGGTGTACATGCGCATGTACTCCAGCGCAGAGCTACCCAGCACCAGCAGCACGAAGCCGCACCCGCGAATCGCGTTTTCGAAACGGTGACGTTTCTCTTGCTGTTTGTTGAGCAAAAAGCGGCTAGCAAGATACCGGTAGCTCACCCACACCGAAGCCAGCAACGCAATACAGAACCACCAAGCTGAAAAGCCAAAGACATACAGCATCAGATCAGCCAGCCATGCGCCTGCCGAGCCGCCCCAATTGCTCGGGCGTGCGCTCATGCCGGCATGCGACCAGCCGGAATCGGCCGGCGTGTAGGTGTACAGCACCAGCGTCAGATAAACGCCCAGCACCGCAAATGCCACCCAGCGCGCCTCTGAGAGTAACCGCAGCAGTCGGTTCGGCAGCGGATCGGTGGTTGGGGTCTCGGGCTGAGCGCGCGAGTAGCTAGTGCCGGTTCGGGTCATGGAGGACTGGTTTTTAGCGACCCGCAGCGAGGCGGGCTGTTCCACTATAATTTCGGTTTGTTGTGCAGGGCAATATCGCACCATCCAACACCGGATGATACCCCGTCCACGCGACTGAAACTGCGAAAACAAGCCGCCCTACCGCTCGATTTATTGTTCATCCTAGAAGATTCCCATGTCCACTCCCAAGCATGCCCGCGTTCTGATCGTTGGTTCAGGCCCCGCCGGCTACAGCGCCGCCGTATACGCTGCCCGCGCCAATTTAAACCCGGTGCTGGTGACCGGCGTCGAGCAAGGCGGTCAGCTGATGACCACCACCGACGTTGAAAACTGGCCCGGTGACCCGATGGGCGTACAAGGCCCTGAGCTGATGCAGCGTCTGCTGCAACACGCCGAGCGTTTCAACACTGAGATCGTGTTTGATCATATTCATACCGTTCACCTCAAGCAGCGGCCCTTCTTGCTGGAAGGCGACAGCGGCAGCTATACCTGCGATGCGCTGATTATTGCCACCGGCGCCTCGGCGCAGTACCTTGGTCTACCGTCAGAACAAGCCTTTATGGGTAAGGGCGTGTCAGCCTGCGCAACCTGCGATGGCTTTTTCTACAAAAACCAGGAGGTGGCTGTGGTCGGCGGCGGTAATACGGCGGTAGAAGAGGCGCTGTATCTGTCGAATATTGCGAGCAAGGTGACGATGATTCACCGCCGCGATAAATTCCGTGCCGAGCCGATCATGATTGACCGGCTCATGGCGAAGGTGCAAGAAGGCAAAATCGAGATCAAATGGAATCACGTACTCGATGAAGTAACCGGTGACACCAGCGGCGTCACCGGACTGAAAATCAAGAGCACCACTGACGGCGCTGCTACTTCGCTATCGGTGCACGGACTGTTCGTAGCGATTGGTCATAAACCGAACACGGGTATTTTTGACGGCCAGCTTCAGATGAATAATGGGTATATCGTGACACGCAGCGGTCTGGACGGTATGGCGACCATGACATCGGTCGAAGGTGTGTTTGCCGCCGGTGATGTGCAAGACCATATATATCGCCAAGCGATTACCAGTGCCGGCACTGGTTGCATGGCAGCGCTGGATGCGCAGCGGTATCTCGAGGCACTCGAGTAGAGCCGAACGTACGGCCTGGCTGCTCGGAAAAACGGAGGCCTTCACATGAAAAATCTCGCTGAACTGAAGGCCTTGCAGCAACGCTTGCAAGAAAAGGCGGCTGCACATGCAGAAGAAGAACGACAACGTCGTGAACTCGCCGAACAGCGCGCGCGTGAAGCGAATTTGTTTCGCAATAGCGTCGGCGATGTGAAACCACTGAATGCTGCGCCTCGTGTGCTGCATCACCCGCCGAAACCCGCACCCGTCGCACAACAGCGCATGGCAGATGACGAAGCGGTGATGAAAGAATCACTCTCCGACGAATTCAGTATCGAGACGCTGCTCGAAACGGATGACGCACTAAGCTATGCACGCCCTGGCGTTGGCCCGGATGTACTGAAAAAATTACGTAGTGGTGGCTGGGTCACACAAGAACAGCTTGATCTGCATGGGCTACGCGTGGATCAGGCGCGCGAGGCGATCGGTCAGTTCATTCGAGATGCGGTGAAACGCGGTGTGCGCTGCGTGCGCATTATTCACGGCAAAGGCTTGGGGTCGATGGACAAGAAGCCTGTCCTGAAAAGCAAAGTCAGAAACTGGCTGGTGCAAAAAGATGAAGTGATTGCTTTTTGCACCGCGCGCGCCGCTGACGGCGGCAGCGGCGCATTGATGGTGTTACTTAAAGCGTAATCAGACCGCGTCGGGCCCTGTTTCGCCAGTACGAATACGCACTACCTGCTCAACTGCTGTCACAAAGATTTTGCCGTCGCCAATCTTGCCGGTACGCGCCGCCTTCACAATCGCTTCGATCGCATGGTCAACGCTATCGTCAGCGACGACCAGCTCTACTTTGACCTTGGGCAGAAAATCAACCACGTACTCCGCACCACGGTACAGCTCGGTATGGCCTTTTTGCCGACCAAAGCCTTTGACCTCAGTCACGGTCAGGCCGCTCACGCCAACTGCGGCTAGCGACTCGCGCACCTCGTCGAGCTTGAATGGTTTAATAATGGCGGTAATCTGTTTCACAGGTTCTCCTCTCGCAAATAGACCATGGCCCACGCTTCAACCGAGCCAATCAAATCTTAAAAACCACGTCTTCAAATCTTCAAATCATTATTCGGGTGCTGCGAATTTCGCTTGTTCATCTGCCGGCCGTTGGCTTGACCAAGTTAGTGTATCTGCTTATTCACTAAACTTCGAGGTTATCGGGTAACGCCAGTCGCGGCCGAATGCTCGATGCGTAATTCTTGGGCCAACCGGTGCCTGCCGCCGTTTGTATTCATTGATCTTGACCAGACGCGTAATGCGATCAACATCTTCTTTACGATAACCCGCGCTCAATAGTTCCGCAACGCCCTCACCTTCTTCCATGTACAGCCGCAGGATACCGTCTAGCACCTCATAGGGCGGCAAAGAGTCTTGGTCGCGCTGGTCCGGGCGAAGCTCGGCAGAGGGCGCGCGGGTCAAGATGCGCTGCGGGATGACTTCGGCAATAGCATTTCGATAATCACACAAGCGGTACACCATCGTCTTGAGAATATCCTTGATCACTGCGTAGCCGCCCGCCATGTCGCCGTAGAGCGTGCAATAGCCGGTCGCCATCTCGCTCTTGTTGCCGGTAGTGAGCACAATCGCACCTGTTTTGTTAGACAGCGCCATCAGCAGGGTGCCGCGTATTCGCGCCTGCAGATTTTCTTCGGTGGTGTCTTCTGCCAAACCCTGGAACAGCGGCTGTAATGAATCGCGGAACGCATCGAAACAACTTGCAATCGAAATTTCGTCGTAGCGTACGCCCAACCGAGCTGCCATATCTCGCGCATCGATCCAGGAAATTTCGGCGGTGTAGGGCGAGGGCATCATGACGGTACGCACCTTGTCTTTGCCGAGCGCATCGACCGCAATCGCCAAGGTCAAGGCCGAATCAACACCCCCCGACAGGCCGATGATCGCGCCGGGGAAGCCGTTCTTGCCCACATAATCGCGCACGCCAAGCACCAAAGCCGAATACACCTGCGACTCAAGTGACAGCGGCTCGGGTAGTGGTAGCGGAAGTGGCTGACCGTCGTCGAACGACACCAGCGTGAAATCTTCCTCGAAAGATTTTAATTGGGCACGCACTTGGCCGGTAGCGTCAAGTACAAATGAGGCACCGTCGAACACCAACTCGTCTTGCGCACCAACTAAATTCACATAGACCATGGCAAGCTGCTGACTGCTTACCGTATCGCGCAGGGTATCGATGCGCAAGTGCTGCTTATGCATATGAAACGGCGAGGCATTCAGCACCAGCAGTACCTGAGCGCCCTGCTCACGTGCCTTACGCGGCATCTCGGGATACCAGGTGTCTTCGCAGATATTGATGGCGAAGCGCGTGCCCTTTACATCAAAGGTGCAGACATCATCGGCAGCGCTGAAGTAGCGCTTTTCATCAAACACGGTGTAATTCGGCAGTGCATGCTTGCGGTAGGTGTGAATGACATCGCCGTCCAGCAAAACTGAGGCGGCGTTGTATTGACGGCCACCCGCCTCACGCAGCGGATGCCCAACGATCACCCGCAAGTGCTTGAACTCGGCTAACTGCGCGGCGAGTTGATGCAACGCATAATGTGATTTTGCGTAGAATGACTGACGCAGCAGTAAATCTTCCGGGGGATACCCGACCAACGATAGCTCGGGTGTGAGCAAGATATCAGCGCCACTGGCATGCGCCTGACGCGCTGCAGCGAGAATACGCGCAGCGTTGCCGGCGAGATCACCGACCGTACTATTAATTTGAGCGAGAGCGACAGTGACTGGCATCACGAAGAACAGAATTAATGGAGAGCCCGAGCGCGCATGACTCAAACTGTAAACACTGCAGATTATCGCACGCGTATTGTTTCTTCATTATCGGAGGTCGGACAGCCGGCATGGGATGCGCTGGCACAGGCTCAGCCGCAGGCAAATCCCTTTCTTTCCTTCGCCTTTCTGCATGCGCTGCACGAGTCCGGCAGTGCCTCGGAAGACAAAGGTTGGCAGCCGCAGTATTTAACCCTGTGGCAGTCGCATGTGCTGGTAGCGGCATTGCCAATGTACGCCAAGTTTCATTCTTACGGCGAGTATGTTTTCGACTGGGCATGGGCAGATGCCTATCGCCGTAACGGTATCGACTACTACCCGAAACTGCTCAGCGCTATTCCGTTCACACCGGTGACCGGAGCACGTCTGATCGCTCGCGATGATGCGGCGCGCGCCGCGCTGCTCGATGCCCTGCAACATATTCAGCAGCAAAGCGGGCTGTCGTCGACGCATGTGCTGTACCCCACCGAGACCGAGGCCGCGTTGTTTGCTGAAGCGGGCTTTATGCTGCGCAAAGGCGTGCAATTCCACTGGCAGAATCAGGGCTACGATACCTTCGAACAGTTTTTATCAACGCTGGAACAGAAAAAGCGGAAAAACATTCGCGCCGAGCGACGCAAGGTATATGAGGCAGGCATCTCGCTGCGGCAAGTACGTGGTGGCGATGCCAACGAAGCGGATTGGCAATTTTTCAAGCGCTGCTACGATCAAACGTATCGCGAGCATTACTCAACGCCTTATCTGAATTTGGATTTCTTTTTGCGTATCGGCACCGCCATGCCAGACAATATTTTGCTGGTGATTGCAGAGCGTGATTCGCAGCCTATCGCTGCATCACTCCTTATCTATGACCAAGATGCTTTATACGGTCGCTACTGGGGCTGTATTGAGCAGCACGCATGCCTGCACTTCGAGACCGCTTACTACCAGCCGCTGGAATTTTGTATCGCGAATGGTATTGCAGCATTTGAGGGCGGCGCCCAGGGCGAGCATAAAATGGCACGCGGCTTTTTGCCGAAGCAGACTTGGTCGGCCCATTGGCTAGCGCATCCGTCGTTCTCGGATGCCGTGGAGCGTTTTCTGCGACAAGAAGGCCGAGGTATGTCGGCCTATTTAGATGAGCTGAATGAGCGCAATCCGTTCAAGTCTTGAGCGTACGGCCTCACGCCTTGCTTGTGTCACGCTTGTAGTTCTCGACACCTGACAGAATTTCTTTCTTGGCCTCGTCAGGCCCGTACCAACCATCGACCTTGACCCACTTGCCGGGCTCCAGATCTTTGTAATGCTCAAAGAAATGCTGGATCTGCTGCAAGCGTAAATCGTTCATATCATCCGGCTTTTGCCAGTGGGTATAGATAGGCAGAACTTTATCGATGGGTACTGCAAGCACCTTGGCGTCACCGCCCGACTCATCGGTCATTTTCAGTACGCCAATTGGCCGGCAGCGGACTACTACGCCGGGTATCAGCGGAAAAGGTGTAATTACCAGCACATCAACCGGATCGCCATCATCGGCAACGGTATCCGGCACATAGCCGTAGTTACATGGGTAGTGCATTGAAGTACCCATGAATCGATCGACATACAGCGCACCGGTTTCTTTATCCACCTCGTACTTGATCGGGTCGGCATTCATTGGAATTTCAATAATGACGTTGAAGTCATTCGGCACGTCGCGTCCGGCTGGAACATTATTCAGACTCATGAGATTCCTTGTTGTGTTAAATATTTTTTGACGTGGGTACTTGGGTGGTCAGTGCGCACAAACGAAAGTGCGTCGCCGCAGCCTCTGGCTGCCCGAGTACTTCATACATCTGCGCAAGACGCAAGTGCGCTTCTTGCAAGGTAACGCGGTCGCTGGCGCCAAGTACCGCTTGCTCAAGATGACGCTGCGCCTTTCCCCATAATTTTTGTTTCTGACAAAGTGCACCCAGCAGCAATGCAAGCTCGGCATCATTCGGACGCTCACGCAGCCATTGCTCGACATGCTCTATCTGCGACAGCAGCGTGGCCGAGCCCTCCGGCGCTGCACACTGCCGATAGGCGCGCAGCAAACGTACGTCCCACTGAACCGCCAGGGCTTTTTGCAAGATATCGGCAGCTTCTTGCTGGCGCCCGATTTTCATGAATGCGCTGGCACCCATGACAGCTACGGCGACACTCTGGCGGTCGGCAGAGGGAATCGTGGCCCATAGTTTTTTGAGCGATTCAGTATCTTCCGCCGCTTTTGGTAGAAGCGCTTCGTACGCCATATCACGCAAGCGCCGCGAAAGGGTCGGGTGTAATGCGGAGTGCTTGTCGAGCAGATTAACCAGCCGTAAAACTTCGGGCCAGTTACGCGCACTTTGGTTCACCTTGAGCGCAAGCCGCAACGCATGCGCATGACGCACACCGCTGCTGTTGAGCTCTTGTAGCGCAGCCAGTGCAGCATCCAGATCTTTATTGTCTTCCGAGAGCAAATCGACTGCACTCATCAGGCGCGCAGTACGCAAGCCGCTGTCGCTGGCAGCCTCGCTCAACCACTTGTCACGTCGAAGTGGCTCTTGTAACCGCTGTGCTGCACGCGCCCCGAGCAAGGCCGCAAGGCCCGCGTGCTCGGGCGACTGAGCCGCTTTGCGCGCTGATTTTTCTACGCGACCAAAGCGTCCCTCAAGATAGGCGCGTAATGCTTCTTGCAGCGCCCGACCGGATTCACGCAGTTGCCGCATCGCCCGGTACTGCTCTACCCGGCGCGGTAATGCCATGGTCGCCCGGACGGTATTCACAATCAGCAGCAGCAGCAGAAAACCCAGCAGCAGAAGAACGATGAAAAAATTCAGCGAGATATCAATTCGATGTGGCGGATAAAACAGCACGACATTGCCTGGATTAAAGCGTGCCAGTACCGCCAGCCCGATTGCCGCAGCAAATAGGCCCACCAACCAGAGAAAGATACGGGTACTCACCAGCGCGCCTTGTTCATGGACGCGAGCGCGACTGACGCACTGCCGCCAGACTGTGCGAGAGCGTCGGCATTTCAATATTCAGCACGCTCTCGCGGATCTGTCGGATCAGCTCGCGCCCGGCACGCGTGTGCGCGTCGCGCAGATCAAAGTAGCGCTGCAATGCGCGGTCAGCTTCTGCCAGATCACTACGAAATGCCGCATCATTGCGCGACAGTAGCGCCACACGCGCATTCAGCAGCCGCAGCTTGACGTTTTCGCGCGCAAAAAACGCCTGCTCTGGTGTTAGTAGCAAAGCCTCTGGCGCACTGACAGTTCGCACACGCAGTAACTGCTTAAGGTCAGCCCACAGTTCGCCGCTCCAGACATTCCAGCGCTCTTGCATTTCAACGCGCCAATCAAAGGCACTATTGCTCTCGGCTTTCTGACGGTTCGACAGCTTGGTTTTTGGCGCCGGCGCGACGATGGATGGCTTTTCATCCGACATCAACGGCATCGCATCAACTTGCGCGATGAGCGAATCAAGCCGCACTGCAACGCCAGTTAGATCAACGCTAGGCAGGCTTTTGAGTTTATCGATGTCTTGTGCGATCGCGCGGCGAATCGTAATGAACTGCGGCCGATCGACTCGTGACAAGCGTGCATCGGCATTTTGCAGGGCGACCAGCGCGCTACGCACATTGCCGGCAATCTGCAGTTGTTGACTGGCAGTAGAGAGTACCTGCTCAATTTCTGCCAGCGCCCAATCGTCGCGATTTTTTGCCAGATCTCGGTACAGTTGCTCGAGCGCTGCTTGTTGATTCTGCGACTCGGACTGACGCGCCTCAAGCACCGCTACCTTCCCTTGCAATACACGAAGCTGATCATCAACCCGGTCGGCAATCAGCTTGGTCTGACTGTTAAGGTTTTCGCCAGACTGCAAACGCTGAGCGACTTCGCGCCGCAGGTCGGATAAATCAGAACGTGTGCTCCACCATTGCAATGCCAGCAGCGCCGCCAGACCGGCGAGCATCAACTTGAAGCGAGCCCCGGCATCTTCCGGCCAACTTGGCCACCACCAAGGTCGCTCGCCTGCGCTGGTCTGGCTTGGTTGATTGATCGGCTCGGGGGCTGATACAGATGTTGCCAGCTGCGAATAGGCTGGGCCGGGCTCGCTTGCGTCTGCGTTAGCGGTTGCGTTTTGATCGACCTCGACCCCGGCCGGCGTTGCGGAAGTCTGGTCGGCTGCTGCCTCAGGTTCTGCCTCGGACGCTGTATCAGCTGCTTTGTCGGCTGCTTTCTCAGCTACGGTATCGGCCGCAGTATCGGCCGCCATCTCGGCTGTTTCCGATTTTTCGGCTTCGGGGGGAACGTTATCGGAGGGTGACTGTTTGTCGCTCATGCCGCAGATTGTATCGCGGCGACTAGGGCTTCGTCGCCTGATGCGGTCTGCGTTACACGCCTAAACCCGAGCGCCTGCGCGCTCTCGGCGATACGCGGGTGCGGCACCAACAGTTGCGCGTTCAAGATCAGCTCGGCGCCTGGCTCGCCGCTCACGCGCCGCACCATCTCAAGCAGATTGCGCAATGCCTCGGAGCTGGTGATGACCCAGCATGCGTCGGCAGCGACGAGATGATGTAACTGCTCACCCAGCGCGGTATCGAGTACCGGCATACCACGGCGGTAAGCGGCTATTTGCTCGACTTCAATGCCGGCGCCGCGCAAACGATCGGCAAGTAATTCGCGACCCGTTTCGGCGCGTATGATCAGCACGCGGCGGCCTCTTAAGGCGGCGATATCGAGCACGTCGAGCAAAGTCTCTGAGTCGGTCCGGTGCGGATCAATCGGGCTGACAACCCGCGCGCCGTTGTCAGTCAGGCCATGACGTGCAAGCGCCTGCCGGCTGCCCTCGCCCACCACCGCAGCGATGACGTGATTCGGCCAGTGATCAATATGCGCGAACGCCGCGTCAATCGCGTTCGGACTTACGAATGCGACCAATGCGTAATCGCTCAGATGCGACAGCGTGCTGCGCAGCTGAGCGGTATCGGCCAGCGGCTGAATCTCAAGCAAGGGAAAGCGATGAACCTCGACGCCGAGCTCGGCTAACCGCGTGACCAAGGCATCGGCTTGCGCGCGAGGACGGGTAATGACGACGCGCCTACCCACGGCACTTGAATCAGTCAGTGCGACAAGCAGCCAGAATCGCGGTCGCGTCTTGCGCCTCCAGCGCCTGCGCCACCTGCATACCCACCGCCTCGGGTGCGGCAGCGGCGCCATGGACCTCGGCGCGCGCGATGCGCTTACCGTCAGGGGTTGCCACCATCGCGGTCAGGGTCAACGCGTGCTGCTCCACCGTGGCATAAGCCGCCAGCGGAATCTGGCAGCTGCCACCAAAGCTGCGCGAGAGCTGACGCTCGGCACGCACGGCTTGCTCGGTCTCGGCATGATTGAGCGGTGCGAGTAGCTGCATCAACTCGTCGCGCCCGCTACGAATTTCTATTGCCATTGCGCCCTGGCCTGGTGCGGGCAGGCTCTGCGCGGGGTCGATGACTGCACGTATGCGCTCGGCCATACCCAAACGCTTGAGGCCGGCTGCAGCGAGAATGATGGCGGCGTATTCGCCACGGTCGAGCTTGGCCAGGCGGGTGTCGAGGTTGCCGCGCAGTGGATGAATCTGCAGCTGCGGAAAGCGCGCCGCAATCAGCGCCTGGCGTCGCAGGCTGCTGGTACCGACCACTGCACCCGGTGGCAAGGCCTCAAGACTGTCGTAATCGTTCGAAACAAACGCGTCGCGCGGATCTTCGCGCTCGAGGACCGCCGCCAGCGTAAAGCCCTCTGGCAGCTCCATCGGTACGTCTTTCAATGAATGCACCGCGAGATCAGCGCGGCCTTCCTCCATCGCCACTTCTAGCTCTTTGACAAACAGCCCCTTGCCTCCAACCTTGGACAGCGTGCGATCGAGAATCTGATCGCCGCGGGTGGTCATGCCGAGGATTTCGACGGTGCTGAGCGGATATAATTCGAGCAAGCGTGCGCGAACGGTTTCAGCTTGCCACATCGCGAGACGACTCTCGCGTGAGGCAATCACAAGTTTTCCGGAAAATGTGGCGTTCAATGCGGTCTTTCGTTGGAAGGTCGCAGGGCCAGCGATGCTCTAACAAGCGGCCGCCAACCGCGGCGCATTCTATCACCCCTACTACCCTCGGCAGCGCGGGCTCAGGCTCGGCTGAAACATCATGGCGCTTCGGACCCCCTCAGCAGCTCGTCCCACCAAAACTGCCGATAAAGACGCGCCTCTGCGCGAAGATATTCGCTTGCTTGGCCGTTTGCTGGGTGAAGTGATCAGGCAGCAAGAGGGCGAGGCAGTATTCAAGCTGGTTGAAACTATTCGACAAACGGCGGTGCAGTTCAGGCGTGAATCTGATGCCGAGGCCGGCGCCGATCTCGACCGTCTGCTGAAAAAACTCAGTCGCGATCAAACCAATGCGGTGGTGCGCGCTTTTTCATATTTTTCTCATCTTGCGAATATCGCCGAAGATCAGCACCACAACCGACGCCGACGGGCGCATCAATTGGCCGGGTCAGCACCGCAGCCCGGCAGCTTCCCGGCGACGCTGGCAAAGCTCGGCGCAGCCGGGGTTACTGCCAAATCAGTACAGCAATTTTTTGACGGTGCGCTCATCTCACCGGTGCTGACTGCGCACCCCACCGAGGTGCAAAGAAAAAGCATCCTCGATGCAGGACGCGAGATCGCACGATTACTCGCACTTCGTGATCAGCCCACTACGCCGGCAGAGCGGGAACGCAACACCGCGCTGCTCCATGCCGAGGTCGCCAAGCTGTGGCAGACCCGTATGCTGCGCTACCAACGCC
>VERA01000007.1 GCA_018882935.1 Burkholderiaceae bacterium
CGCCAGGTTAACGTAGGCCGCACCCAGCAAACCGATGAATAATCGATCGCCACGTGTGGTCGGAATCGGTAAAAAACCTTTTCGTTCAATGCTGGGGGATTTCAGCTGCCATAGCGTCATACCAATCAACATCAACACAACGCTGATGAAAAATACCGCGATCTCGAGTGTCCATGCCATCCAGGAAAATGCGTTTGCCATCCTCCGCCCCTTGAATCAGACTCGACCCATCGCGAAACCCTTCGCGATGTAATGCCGTACAAACCAGATCACTAGAGCACCCGGCACGATAGTCAGCACGCCTGCGGCTGCCAGCACGCCCCAGTCCATGCCTGCCGCTGAGACCGTACGCGTCATGGTGGCGGCAATCGGCTTTGCTTGTACCGAGGTCAGCGTGCGCGCTAATAGCAACTCAACCCAACTGAACATGAAGCAAAAGAATGCAGTGACGCCGATGCCTGATTTGATTAGTGGCAGGAAAATCTTCACGAAAAATTTCGGGAAGGTATAGCCATCGATATAAGCGGTCTCGTCGATTTCTTTCGGAATGCCCGACATGAAGCCTTCCAGAATCCACACCGCCAACGGCACATTGAACAGCAAATGCGCCAGCGCCACGGCAATATGCGTATCCATCATGCCGAAGGTGGAATACAGCTGAAAGAATGGCAGCAAAAACACAGCCGGCGGCGTCATACGATTGGTCAGCAACCAGAAGAACAGATGCTTATCGCCGATGAATGAGTAGCGCGAAAACGCGTAGGCCGCGGGCAGCGCGAGCAATACCGCCATCACCATATTCATGGCGACGTAAATCATCGAGTTGATATAGCCGCTGTACCAGGCCTCGTCAGTAAAAATCGTTTTATAGTTATCAAAGGTGAGATTGGCTGGCCACATCGTCATCGCACCCACGATTTCCTCGTTGGTCTTGAGCGACATGTTCAACATCCAATAAATGGGCAGCAGCGATGCGACTAAAAACAGCACCAGCACCGCGCGAGAGAAACCGGAGCGATTCATGATTTATCTCCGGTACCGACGCGCTGCATCCAGTTATAGAGCACGAATGACAGCAGCAAAATAATCAGAAAGTAAATTAGCGAGAATGCCGCCGCCGGGCCAAGATCAAATTGCCCGACCGCTTTTTGCGTCAAGTATTGCGACAGGAAGGTTGTTGCATTACCCGGCCCGCCACCCGTGAGAACGAAGGGCTCGGTGTAGATCATGAAGCTATCCATGAAGCGCAGCAGCACCGCAATCATCAGCACATTACGCATTTTTGGTAGCTGTATGAACCGGAACACCGCGAAGCGTGAAGCGCCATCAATTTTGGCGGCTTGGTAAAACGCTTCCGGAATTGCGCGTAGCCCGGCATAGCACAGCAGTACGACTAGCGGCGTCCAGTGCCACACGTCCATTAACAGCACTGTGAGCCAGGCGTCTGTAGAGTCACCGGTGTAGTTATAGGAAATGCCTGCGTCATTGATCAGCTTACCCATCAAGCCGATATCGCCGCGTCCGAAAATTTGCCAGATCGTGCCCACCACGTTCCAGGGGATGAGCAATGGCAGCGCCACGACGACCAGAGATAACGAGGCGCGCCAGCCTTGTGCCGGCATGCACAGTGCAATACCAATGCCTAAAGGAATTTCAATCGCCAGTACGGCTAACGAGAACCACAGCTGTCGGAAAAACGCGGAGTGCAAACTTTCGTCCCGCATCACTTCCTTGAACCATTCGGTACCGACGAATACTGCTTGGTCGGGTCCAAGAATGTCTTGCACCGAGTAGTTCACCACTGTCATCAAGGGCATGATGGCAGAGAAAGCCACCGATAAAATGACCGGTAACACCATCCACCAGGCTTTGTTGTTCAGGGTCTTGTTCATTTAAGCCACCCGTTTGTCATTCAGGTAGTACAAGGTGCGATCGGGCGGTAATTTCATCCAGACCGTGTCGCCACTATTGACAGCGTGCAGCGTGCGCTGCTTGGAGGCGATACGGTGTCCGCCAAGCTCGCCCTCCACCAGCCAGTGCGTGCCCATATTGCGTGCGCTGAGTACTCGCGTCGGCAAAGCACCGGTTGTTTCGGTAGGCAGGCACTCAACGTACTCCGGACGAACACCCAGCGTCAGCTGACCTGCGCCGGCATCAAGACCGGCAGGCGCATCAAGCGCGCTGTTAGTGCCGCTAATGGATACCCGACCGTCGCGCAAGCTACAAGGCAATAGATTCATGCCGGGGTTGCCGATGAAGTAGCCGACGAAGGTGTGCTCCGGCGCTTCGAACAGCGCTTGCGCGCTGCCGATTTGTACGACTTCACCTTCTGTCATTACCACCACTTGATCAGCAAACGTCAGCGCCTCGATCTGATCATGCGTCACATAGATCAGCGACAGCTTCAACTCGTGATGAATCTCTTTTAGCTTGCGCCGTAACAGCCATTTCAAGTGCGGATCAATAACGGTGAGCGGCTCATCAAATAAAACAGCCGCCACATCCGGGCGCACCAGTCCACGACCAAGCGATATCTTTTGTTTGGCATCTGCTGTCAGGCCAGAGGCACGGTGTTTCAACTCATTGCTCAGTTCAAGAATCTCTGCGATTTGTGCCACGCGACGTTCGATATCCGCATTTTTCCAGCCACGATTCTTGAGCGGGAAAGCAAGGTTTTCGCCGACGGTCATGGTGTCGTAGATCACCGGGAACTGAAACACCTGAGCGATGTTGCGCTTCTCAGGCGGTAGCTGGGTAACATCATGGCCATCGAACAGCACCTTGCCTTGTGAAGGTGTGATCAATCCCGAGATGATGTTGAGCAGAGTCGTTTTACCGCAGCCCGAAGGGCCAAGCAGCGCATAAGCGCCGCCGTCTTGCCACGTCATTTCCATCGGCCGTAATGCGTAGTCCGAGGGCTGTGTCGGGTTTGGTTTGTAGCTGTGCGCGATGCCGGCGAGTTCGATACGTGCCATCTCAGGCCTCCGGCGCGTACATCAGCGCACCATCAGCGCTGAAAATGAACATATCCGACGGCTGGAAATGCATGGTCGATTCGCTGCCGAGCGATAGATCATGCACGCCAGGCAACTGCGCCACTAGCGAGAGCGCGCCGCGCTTCAAATGAACAAAGGTTTCAGAGCCACTGATCTCGGCCAGGTCAACGCTGCAGGTCAACGCAAAACCATTCTCACGCGGATTGGCGTGCAAGCTATGCGCGCGCAAGCCTAGTTGTACATGACGCTGTCCGGCAATTCGCGATTGCTGATCCGCGCCCAAGGGAATGCGAATATCTTGCGATAGCTGTGCTACCCCATCGGTAACGCTAGCCTCGAACAGATTAATAGGTGGATCACTGAAAGTACGCGCTGCTACCACCGAGCAGGGTTGACTAAATACGGATAAGGTCGGGCCTTGCTGCAGCACCCGGCCCTCGTGCATCAACAAGGTTTGTCCACCGAGCTGTAGCGCCTCAAGTGGTTCGGTAGTGGCATACACCACCGTGGTGCTTCCGGTTGAAAACAAGTCGCTTAGCTCGCGCCGCAATTCTTCGCGCAGCTTGTAGTCAAGATTGACCAGTGGTTCGTCGAGCAGCAGCAGGCCGGCCTCTTTGATCAGCGCGCGCGCTAATGCGCAACGTTGCTGCTGGCCACCTGATAGTGCCGAGGGAGAGCGATCCAGGTAGGCAGAGATGTGCAAACGCTCGGCCATCGCGTGCACACGATCATGAATCTGCTGCTCGCTCAGTTTGCCGGCAATGCGTAATGGTGAAGCGATGTTTTCGAACACCGACATCGATGGGTAATTGATGAACTGCTGATACACCATTGCCAGGTGACGCTCGCGAACGGGAACGCCGGTCACGTCAACGCCATCAGCGATGACGCGACCGTCGCTCGGTTTATCTAAGCCGGCGATCAGACGCATTAACGTGGTCTTGCCGGAGAGCGTTGGCCCAAGCAATACATTGATAGCACCCGGCGCCAAGCTAACCGAGCTTGTGTACAAGTGAGTTTCAGCGCCGACCTTGCGGGTCACGCCCTGCAGTTCCAAGTGCACTTCGTCTCCTCTTGCGACAGTCTCAGGCTGCCGTCAATTGTCTGCTTTCTTCTTTTTTGGTTGCGAGCCAATGGTCGATCCGTTGCGCGGTATCGGCCGGCAGGTGCAGTCCCAGCTTTGAGCGACGCCACAGTATATCGGCGCTACATGACGCCCATTCGTTTTTCACCAAATATTCCAGCTCTGCTTCATACAGCCCCTCGGCCACCGCCTCGCCCATCTCGGCGAGGTTCGTCTTGTGCGCCAGCAGCAGATGGGTACGCGTGCCATAAGCGCGCGCATATCGAGCAAGCAGCTTGGGCGGCAGCCAGGCATAGCTTTGCTGCAGTGCGCTAACAAACTCATCGAAGCCCAGCACTGCCCTGTTCTGCGGTGCACCGTAGATATCGCCCCCGGGCAAACAAGCATGCTCGGTCCAGGTGCCATGCGTATTGCCGAGCCGCGCAGCAATCAGGTCAACCGCTTCCTCAGCCAGCTTGCGGAAGGTGGTGATCTTGCCGCCGAACACCGATAGCAGTGGCGCTGAATCCCCCTCCATGGCCAACTTGTAATCACGCGTGATCTCGGAGGCGTTGGCCGACTCATCTTCCAGCAAGGGTCGCACGCCAGAGTAAGACCAGATCACATCACTTGGCTTGATTGGCTGGCGGAAGTAACGCTCAGTTAACTGGCAGAGATAATCGATCTCGCTTTGATCAATGGCCACCTGATTGGTATCGCCGCTGTACTCAAGATCGGTGGTGCCCACTAGCGTGAAATCTTGTTCATAGCTGATGACGAAAACAATACGGCCATCAGGATTCTGGAAAATATAAGCGTAAGGGTGGTCAAACATCTTGCGCACAACAATGTGGCTACCCTTGATCAAGCGCAGTGATTTATCGGTCTTGCGCGCAACAGCATCTTGCAGAAATTGCGCAGCCCATGGGCCGGCGGCGTTGACCACGCAGCGCGCATTGACCTCGATCGTATTGCCATCTGCTTTGCGCAATAGCGCCAGCCAGTGGTCGCCAACGCGGCGCGCGGATTCGCAGCGCGTGTGCGTGAAAACTTGTGCGCCGTGCTCGGCTGCATCCAGCGCATTCAGCACCACCAGGCGGGCGTCATCGACCCAGCCATCCGAATAGATAAAACCTTTGCTGAACTCCGGCTTGAGCGGCTTGCCCGCCGGGTGCGTAATCAAATCGATCGCCCCAGAGCCGGGCAAGATTTCGCGTTTGGCGAGCGCATCGTAAAGGAACAGCCCTGCGCGGATCATCCAGGCCGGGCGTTGGCCGCGATCATGTGGCATCACAAAACGCATAGGCCACATGATGTGCGGCGCTGCGCGCAGCAACACCTCGCGCTCGATCAGTGCTTTGCGCACCAGATTGAATTCATAGTGCTCGAGATACCTGAGCCCGCCATGAATCAATTTGGTGGAGGCTGACGAGGTGTGCTGCGCCAAGTCATCTTTGTCGCACAAGACGACAGACAGCCCGCGCCCGGCCGCATCACGCGCAATGCCTGCGCCGTTGATGCCGCCGCCGACGATCAGCACATCTGTCGTCAGAACCATGGAGCCATTCACCTCGGGGTTAAGTACCAAGCAGAGTGTTTTACCGAGCAGTCGTTCAAGCGGGTGGCTCGGACGCTACCGGGATTTACGGGCGCTGGTTTGGTGATCCCGCAAAATCTTCGGGCGAGGGTTGACCTGAAGATATTTCTGCACAAAGATATTCGCTAAACGAACAAAAAGCAACAAAACGAACCATCCAGATGTTCGTTTCTTTTCTTTTATTCACTTTTGCCTCGATTCCGGCCGCGCACCATGAACCTGAACCCTCGCCAGCGCAGCATTCTCGACGCCGTCCGCAGTCAGGTCACGATCTCGGTGGACGAGTTGGCGCAGCAGCTGGCAGTGACGCCACAAACCGTCCGGCGCGATGTCAAGCAGATGGAAGAGGCGCGGCTGCTAGCGCGCTATCACGGCGGGGTGGGTTTACCCTCATCGGTCGAAAACATCGACTACAGTCAGCGTCAGGTAATGAACATCGACGCCAAGCGCCGCATTGCGGCAGCAGTGGCAGCGCGGGTCAGGCCCGGTAGCTCGTTGCTGATCAACATTGGCACCACCACCGAGGAGGTGGCACGGGCGCTGCGCCACCACACCGGGCTGCATGTGGTGACCAATAATCTGAATGTCGCCACCATCATGGCCGGCCAGCCGGGCTGCGAGGTGATCGTGGCAGGCGGCGTGGTGCGCGGACGCGACCGGGGCATTGTTGGCGAGGCGACGGTTGAATTTATTCGCCAGTTTCGGGTTGATATCGGGATTATTGGCGTGTCCAGCATTGAGCCCGATGGCACTCTGCGGGACTTTGACTCGCGCGAGGTCAAGGTGGCGCAGGCCATCATCGAGCAGTCTCGAGAAATCTGGCTGGTCGCAGACCAGGACAAGTTTGTTCGGCAGGCGCTGGTGCGGCTTGCACATCTATCCCAAATGGACCGCTTATTTTGCGATGCCGAGCCACCGCCCGCGCTGCGCGCGCTGATTGAAGAGGCCAGGGTGGAGCTGGTAATTTCCGCTTGAAGCGTCACTTGAAACGCTTGCTGTGTCCATCACGCGCCAATACACCCAAGCATTTACTGCGATATCGACGGATTGCGCCCGGGTTTCGACGATAATGCCATCACTTGTCCTTGACCTTGCCTGATTGCCTCCGGATGTCGACCGTATTTGCGCCCCTGAAGAACGATACTTTCCTGCGCGCGTTGCTGCGCCAGCCTACCGATTACACCCCAATGTGGCTGATGCGTCAGGCCGGCCGCTACCTGCCTGAGTATCGCGCCACACGCGCCAAAGCGGGCTCGTTCATGGGGCTGGCGACCAACCCTGACTACGCCACCGAAGTTACCCTGCAGCCGCTCGATCGCTATGCGCTTGACGCTGCCATTCTGTTTTCCGACATCCTGACCGTACCGGATGCGATGGGGCTCGGATTATCGTTTGCCGAGGGCGAAGGTCCCCGCTTTGCGCACCCGCTGCGCGATGAGGCAGCGGTACGCGCGCTGCAAGCGCCCGATCTCGCCAAGCTGCAATACGTGTTTGATGCGGTTACCCAAATCCGGCGCGAACTGAACGGGCGCGTGCCGCTGATTGGCTTCTCGGGTAGCCCCTGGACGCTGGCCTGCTACATGGTCGAGGGCGGTGGCTCGGACGATTTCCGGCTGGTGAAAGCCATGTTGTATGACCGCCCGGATCTCATGCACCACATGTTGTCGGTCAATGCGACGGCAGTGGCTGCGTATCTCAACGCCCAGATCGAGGCGGGCGCGCAAGCGGTGATGGTGTTTGACACGTGGGGCGGAGCCTTGGCTGATGGTGTTTATCAGGCCTTTTCATTGCACTACATGCGCGAGGTGATCCGCCAGCTGAAGCGCGAGCATGACGGTGTTCGCATTCCGAGCATCGTGTTTACCAAGGGTGGCGGGCTGTGGCTGGAAGAAATCGCTGATTGCGGCGCTGACGCGGTCGGCTTGGACTGGACCGTCAACTTGGCCAATGCGCGCGCGCGGGTCGGCCATAAGGTCGCGCTGCAGGGCAACCTCGACCCGAACGTGCTGTTTGCAAAACCGGCCCAAATTCGTGCCGAGGTGGAGCGCTTGCTCGCCAGTTTTGGCGTGCCCACAGCCGGCAGCGGCCATGTATTCAACTTAGGGCACGGCATTTCGCAGTTCACGCCACCCGAATCGGTTACGGCATTGGTTGAGGCAGTGCATCAGATCAGCCGAGCCATGCGCAACGGGCGCTGACTGGCACCACTGATGCAGCTGGCTTGGCGCTTCGGCTACACCGTAAGTGCACACTTATGCACAGACACCGAGCGCAAAGATTCGATCAAGGACTTGCGCCCACATCTGAATAGGCGCCGTAACTAAACACCATAAGTAATTGATTTTTCAGGCGCTGCTGCCAACTCGGCGTATACGCTCTGGCAGCACGTGGTTTTTTGGCCAGTTTTTATTCTGCTGCGCACAAACCTTGTTCACAAAGTTATCCACAAGCGTGACCCCCCTTAATTGGGGATTCAACTGCTGCTCGCAGGGGGACTATGAGCTTGCTGACAGTCCCACTGTCAACCGCAAGTTGACACCTTCGGCAATGACCCCAGCAGCGCGCGTAATTTCGGCCAAATCAGCCGATTTTCAGCGGATCGGAGAGCCGGGGCTTGCGCTTTATTCACAAATTTCGGGCATGTCAAGTCTTCTGAAAAATTTGTTAAGAAAATTTTCGAAGAGACGGACGCAAGACCTAACTCATTGATTTTATTAGAGTGAATTTGCTGCGAACGTCTTGGGCAATGTGCCGCGAGCCGCATGAAATCTGGCTTTTGGCGTGTCAAGTCCTAGTTGCACACAAAGTTATCCACATGAATTGTGGATAGGTAGAAAAATGCCTTTTCGCAACGAATATTAAAAAATTTTTTTGAGAATCCACATTAAAACCCGCGCGCAAATTGACGGTGATTTCAAGCAAGCCCGGCGGCAGAATTGGGCAGCCAACCGGGGGCTAGCCTCGGTTATCGGGCAATATGGGTTGATAAATGTGCTGCGGCGCAACCGTCGGCTGGGGTGTGTCAATTGAGTGATTGCATTTTGTCAGTAGCGCTCGATGCCCCGCTGGACACCACCTTTGATTACCTGTGGCTTGCCCCATCGCCCGACGACCCTGTGCCCGAGCCGGGTCAACTGGTGCTGGTGCCGTTTGGCAGACGCAAGGTCGTCGGCATGGTGGTCGGCACGAAAAAAGATAGCGAGATCGAGCCCAACAAGTTGCGCGGGGTCATACAGGTCAGGTCGCAATTACCCGCGCTGAATCAGCAGTGGCTGGCGCTGTGCCGTTTCGCCGCTGAGTACTACCAGCGCCCGCTTGGGGAGATCGCGCTGCCGTGTTTACCTAAAGGCATGCGCACCGAGAGCACGGTGGCGCTGGACCGTGCCTTGAAAAAATTGACGTCCAGCCACCCCGCTCGCGAGGTGGCTGATCGCGCTCCTGCGCCACAGCTGAACCCCGAGCAGCAACAGGCGGTGGCGTCGATTATCAGCGCCGTTGGCTACCAGGCGCACTTGCTGTTTGGTGTTACCGGCAGCGGCAAGACGGAGGTTTACCTGCATGCCACGGAGCTGCTCCTGCAGCGCGAGCGTGAGGCGGGATATCCGGCGCAGGTCTTGATTCTGGTGCCTGAAATCAATCTCACACCGCAGCTTGAGGCAAGTGTGAAGGCGCGCTTCCCAACGCTGCAAGTAGTGAGCTTGCATAGCCAATTGGCAGAGGGCGAGCGGCTGCGTCACTGGCTATCTGCCCACATCGGTAAGGCCGACATCGTATTGGGTACCCGGCTTGCCGTGCTGGCCTCGCTGCCGCATTTGAAAATGATCATCATTGATGAGGAG
Organism: Burkholderiaceae bacterium; assembly: GCA_018882935.1. Taxonomy (GTDB): domain Bacteria; phylum Pseudomonadota; class Gammaproteobacteria; order Burkholderiales; family Burkholderiaceae_D; genus Pernthalerella. The sequence goes on from VERA01000007.1 coordinate 9,496, forward strand.
CACGACACCTCTTACAAGCAGCAAGAGGGGCTGCGATATTCCGCGCGTGATCTGGCAGTGTGGCGCGCGCATCAGCAGCAGATACCGGTTGTGCTTGGCTCGGCCACACCGTCCGCAGAGAGCTGGCTACACGGAGCGAGCGGGAGGTATCAGCGGCTGCGGCTTACCCAACGCGCGGCGGCGAATGCGCAGCTACCGACGGTACGCTTGATCGATACCGAGATCGATAAAGCTAGCGATGGTTTTTCCAAGCCCATGCTCGATGCGCTACGCGCACGGCTCGAACGTGGCGAGCAATCGCTCTTGTTTTTGAATCGACGTGGCTATGCGCCGGTGATGCAATGCGAGGCTTGCGGCTGGATCAGTAACTGCCGGCGCTGCACAGCCTTCATGGTGCTGCACAAACCTGAGCGACGTTTGCGCTGCCATCACTGCAGCCTCGAGCTTCGCATTCCATCCGCCTGCCCGACGTGCGGCAATGTTGACGTGCAGCCGCTCGGGCGTGGAACGCAAAGGGTCGAGGAGTACTTGCAGCAAGCCTTTCCTGGCGCGCGCGTGTTGCGCATCGATGCCGACTCGACCCGACGCAAGGGCAGCGCGCAAGCCGCTTTCGAGGCCGTACACCGCGGCGATGTTGATATCTTGCTGGGCACACAAATGGTCGCCAAAGGCCATGACTTCCAGCGCCTGACCCTGGTGGGCGTGATCAATCCCGACACCGCTTTGTTCTCACAAGATTACCGCGCCGGAGAGCGTTTATTTGCGCAGCTCATGCAGGTGGCAGGCCGCGCAGGGCGCGCCGCACTGACTCACAGTGACGCCACACGTTCAGAGGTGTTGATACAAACGCGCTACCCCTCGCATCCTTTGTACCGTGCATTACTCGCGCATGACTATCCCGGTTTTGCAGATGCGATGCTGGCCGAGCGCCAGGCGGCGCATCTGCCACCGTACTCATTTCAGGCGCTGCTGCGCGCAGAGTCGAAAAGTCTGGCGCTAGCGCTAAGCTTCCTGACACAGGCGCGTGAGCTCATGCCGCACCCCGGCATCAGCATGAATGACCCGGTGCCCATGACAGTAACCAAGGTGGCTGGCATCGAGCGAGCGCAACTCCTGCTTGAATCATCATCCCGCGCGCAACTACAGTCGTTTTTGAAACCATGGATGCAGGCGCTGCGGGCGATCAAAACACGGGTTGGCTGGACCTTGGAAGTTGACCCAATCGACATCTGAGGCCTTTGCCCGCCTGCCAGCGATGCGGTGCTTCGGGATGGTCTGCCAGCTTGGTTGAACGGCCTCGCTACCGATTCATTGCATCGGCGCGTCAAGCCGGCCTTGTTGAGCGAGCTCGCGAATGACGCGAACCGTGTCGATGTCTGCCTCTTTGTAAGCCTCTCGCCGGAAGTCGTTATAAAACGAATCTTCGTCAGTTTCTTTGGCATCGTTGTGATCATCATATTCAAAGCGAACAAACAGTGCGCCCGGCTGCGGCTCCTCGATCTTCATGATCAAATCAGAGGCCGGAATCGAGGCCTGCTGAGGAACGTGATAATGCACCCGTTGCTGGGGCGTGAACGTGACCTGATCGTGGATAAGCAGCGAACCGAAATGAAGGGTGCGACTTAATTCATCGGCAGACCGTGCCGTAATCTCGCAATCATCAAGACCCAGCACGAACAGCGTTGGCTTCTCGGCGCGCAGCACCAGCCCATGCCACAGTTGCTCGCGTGTGATCATCATCACAAGCGGGTTATCCGGCATATTGATTTCTACGAGATGATTAAATTTCATTCATGCTGATGCGCGTCCTGATTGCTTGACTTTACCATGCAAGGCAGACTGCTTCGCGGTCATCGCGCGCGGCAGAATTCGATACAATGACGCGCTCTCCTTTATTTCCCACCTCGTCGCTTCATGTCCACTGGTTTGAATCCGCAACAGCATGCCGCTGTCACGCATGTGGAAGGCCCTTGTCTGGTGCTGGCAGGCGCTGGTTCGGGCAAGACCCGCGTCATCACAGCAAAGATCGCGCACCTGATTGAGCACTGCGGCTACGCACCAAAAAATATCGCCGCGCTCACATTCACCAACAAAGCGGCGCTGGAAATGCGCGAGCGGGTCGCAAAATTGTTGGGCGAGCCCGCGCTGGCCAAGCAGCTCACCGTATCGACATTTCACTCGCTGGGGGTTCAGATTTTGCGTCGTGAAGCAAGCTCGGTTGGGCTGAAAGAGCGCTTCTCGATCATGGACAGCGATGATTGCTTCGCGATTCTTCAAGACCTGGCGGCAAGCACCGACAAGGCCGTGATACGTCGTCTGCAGCATCAGATATCGCTGTGGAAGAACGCCCTATGCCCGCCGGATCAGGCGCTGACTCAGGCGCAAGATGAGCAACAAGCACAAGCTGCACGGGTGTATCGCAGTTATGTGGCGACATTGACGAGTTACCAATCAGTAGACTTCGACGATCTGATTCGATTACCTGTCGAGTTGTTTCGCGCGAATGCTGAGGCGCGCGATCGTTGGCAGCGTCGGCTGCGCTACTTGCTGATCGATGAATACCAAGACACCAACACTTGCCAGTACGAGCTGATCAAATTACTTGTGACCGGCATTGGCAAGAAGCCGATGTTTACTGCCGTTGGTGACGATGACCAGGCAATTTACGCATGGCGCGGCGCGACCATTGATAACCTCAACAACTTGCAGCAAGATTTCCCGGAGCTGAAGCTAATCAAGCTTGAGCAGAACTACCGATCCAGCAACCGAATACTACGCGCAGCTAATGCCGTCATTGGTAACAATCCCAAAGTATTCGACAAATCGCTGTGGTCAGAGCACGGCATGGGTGACCAGATTCAAGTGATCGCGATGGATGACGAAGAGTCCGAGGCGAATCAGGTCGCGGTTTTGCTGTCAGCACATAAATTTGACAGGCGCGCGCGGTATTCCGATTACGCTATTCTTTATCGCGGTAACCACCAGTCACGCGTGCTTGAGAAGGCGCTACGACGTGAGCGAATTCCGTATGTCATGTCAGGTGGCCAGAGCTTTTTCGATCGCGCAGAGATCAAGGATATCGTCGCCTACCTGCGCCTGATTGCCAATGGCGATGATGATCCTGCTTTTATCCGTGCTGTGACCACGCCACGTCGTGGTGTGGGGCAGGCTACGCTTGAAGTGCTTGGTGAGTTTTCGCGGCAGTGGAATTGCTCATTATTCGAGGCGGCCTATAAAGGCGGACTTGAGGCGCGCTTGAGCGAACGCCAATTGAATCCGCTGCGTGAGTTCTGCGATTTCATACAACAGCTGGAGGCGCGTGCGATGCGCGCAGATCAGGTTAGCGGTGGTGATCATGCCGGCGCCGTGCTTGATGACATGATGAAGGCGATCGATTACGAGCAGTATCTGTATAACGCTTTTGATGACAAGCAGGCACAAGAGAAATGGCAGAACGTGCTTGATTTCACCGGCTGGTTGAAAGAAAAAAGTCGCGGCGGCGTGCAGGACATACCGGAAGAGAAATCCCTGCTCGAGCTGACCCAAATGGTCGCGCTGATGAGCATGCTGGAAGGGCGTGATGAGGCGCCAGACGCAGTGCGTTTATCTACTTTGCATGCAGCGAAAGGCTTGGAGTTTGGTCACGTGTTCATGGTCGGCGTGGAGGAAGGCATCTTGCCGCACAAGGGTGACCCGGACGCGCCACCCGATTCATTTGCGCAGCGTATTGAGGAGGAGCGCCGATTAATGTATGTCGGCATCACACGGGCACAGCGCAGTCTGACGGTCACCTGGTGCAAACAGCGTAAACGTGCACGTGATAATGCAGCGTGCGAACCTTCTCGCTTTATCCAAGAGATGCAACTCGCTGAGGGTAATGTGCCGCTGCCCGAGGAAGCGCCGATGACCCCCCAAGATCGGCTTGCCAATCTGAAAGCGCTCCTGCAAACCCCAAAAGCGGCGTAAATGGCTCAGCAGCGCGCCCGCTCCGGCTTTCGCAATCCCCATGATTTGCCGGTCAAGACCTGTGTCAGCTGCGGACGTCCGTTCACCTGGCGCAAAAAATGGGCAGCAAACTGGGCCGAGGTGAAATACTGCTCGGATGCCTGCCGCGGAAAATCAAAAACGCCATGATCAATGAAAACATTCTTGCATCACTGCGCAAAGAGATTAACGAGCAGACAGCGCAGATGCGCTGGGTCGAGCTTGAACGTTTCTTTGCCAGTGGCACCGTTATTTGGGTTGCTGGCGAGCTCGATCTGATTGACGTAGGCGCCCGCATCGCTGCGGATGACAAAGACAGCATCCTTGGCTGGATGAATGCCGGGCTGGTGAAAAAAGTCACGGATGAGCAGGCCAGTAGCTGGCACCAACGAGATGCCGTGCTGTGGACCGCCGTAGTGAAGCCCTGGATACTGGTACAGCACGAACGGCAGATGCCGTCGCCGACGACACAGTAAGCAGCAAGATTAGCCAAACTATTGGCGCTCTCCGCTCCTAAGCTATTGGCTCTCTCCGCTCCTTAGAAACAACGATGCCCACACATGGTGGGCATCGAAACTTGGCGGAGCGGACGGGGCTCGCCCACATCCCGCGGGCCGCGGATTCGCTTGCAAGCGAATCCCTTCGATCCCCGTCGAGAGCCAAACTATTGGCTCTCTCCGCTTCTCAGAAACAACGATGCCCACACATGGTGGGCATCGAAACTTGGCGGAGCGGACGGGGCTCGAACCCGCGACCCCCGGCGTGACAGGCCGGTATTCTAACCAACTGAACTACCGCTCCAATCGAGTGCATGCAGCACGCGAAAGTTGCGGATTGTACCCAAGCACCGGTGCAGTGTCGAGCGAATCAGCGCAGTGCCGGTTTGATGCAGATTCCAAGAAGCTTACTGCTGATCCCAAGCGACCTTGATTTGTCTGGTGTCGAAGTTAAACTGAGCGGTGTTGTTGCTTGAGTAACTGACCAGGTTTTTGTATAACCATCGCGCTTGCAAGCGTATGATCATCAGCCTGTTTCCTTCAAGGAGAATACCGATGTCCGATTCCACTATCACGACCGCTCGCAATGATTTGAAATCGCTGGTGCGCGATGCGCAAGCCTTGTTTGACGAGGCAACTGCCGCTGGCGGTGCCAAGGCTGAAGAGCTACGCTCCAAGGGCATGAAGATGCTGGATCATGCGATCACGCGTGCGCATGATATGCAAGAAGCCGCTGTACGAAAGGGGAAAAAAATTGCGCACGATACCGACGAATATGTACACGAGCACCCGTGGCGCGCAATCGGTATTGCGGCCGGTGTCGGTCTGGTGGTCGGCATGTTAATCGCGCGGCGCTAAGCAATGAACGCATCGGCCTCGCCGCCCGGCGGCCTTGCCTCAAGCGCGGGCACCATATTTAGCAGCGTATTGAAGTTGATTAGTGTGCGACTGTCGATGGCGATGCTGGAACTTGCCGATGCGCGCGACGCGGTATTTCGAGTGCTGCTGCTGGCAGCGTTATCGGTGCTGGTTGGCGCGTTCGCTTTGCTCAGCTTTTCGGCGTTGATCGTCGCACTCATGTGGGATGCGCTCGGTTGGCGAATTTTATTGATACTGTTTGTTGCTTATTCAGCGCTGGCGCTGGGTATGCTGTGGAAAGCGCGCGGCATCATCATGAGCGGTCAAATCGGATTACCCATGACGCTAGCTGAGTTGCGAAAAGATCGTGATGCCTTATCCGGCGCAGATCATGATTCGGAGCGCAACCCATGAGCAGCACAGAACGAGAAGCGCGCCGCAAACTGCTGATGCTGCAAGGCGCGCTGTACCGCTTGGAGATTACTCAGGCGCGCGCTGCGCTGCATGACGCCGCCAAGCCGCGAGCCATGTTCGGGCAGGTGGTCGAACTCGTAAAATTTATGGTGGCGCACAAGCGGCTGTCGCTGCTTGCTTCCGCTGTTCCATGGATCTTGGGCAAAGGCCGCGGCCGCAGTTTGCTTCGACGCGCTTTTGTGGCGGCGGGCGCGGCAATTTTGGCTTGGTTATTTTTGCGCCGCCGCTCTCAATCCTGACCAACAAAGCCATGCCACGAAGTGGCGCTAGTTGGTTGCGGCGGCATCAGGTGCCGCCGACAATCGGGCAGGCTTACTTGGCTGCGGGCTCTTTGAACTTGGCGCCTGAAGCGTTCGCCAAGTACACCACGGCCCTCGCGACTTCAACATCATCCAGGCTGGCATTACCGCCTTTGGCCGGCATACCGCGGATGCCCTTGATGGCATGCGATACCAGCGTGTCGTAGCCCTGAGCGATACGCGCGCCCCACGCGCCGCCATCGCCTTTCTTGGGCGCACCGGCAACACCCGCGCCATGGCAAGCTGCGCAAGCGGCGTTATAGACCTGTTCGCCCGTCTTTAGCGCCACTGCTCCGGCTGCAGCCACGGCGGTGGCTGCGCCCTCGGGCGCTTCCGGCATCGTGAAGCTGACGTCCGCCACCGGGCGAATGCGCTCGGCGATGGCTTCTGGCGACTGTGACATCTCGTCTGCGCCTAGCTTGGAGGTGTTTCCAACAAAATTCACCAGCAGCAGGATGGTTACAATCGGGATAAGAAAAGACGCCACGATGACAGCGATCAGTTGGTTCGGGGTCTTGATAGGCGATTCACTGTGGTCGCTCATGATTTCCTCGTTGGGTGAAGGCGTAAAGCCGGCAGCAGCGGCAAAGCGCGAAATTATAGACGAATCGAGCGAATCGATTTGCTAGGGCAAGTGCTCTCGTGGACTGCCCGATTGAAAACCGGTATCCTTGCGCGCCTCCTCGCGATGCGGCTGTAGCTCAGTGGATAGAGTATTGGCCTCCGAAGCCAAGGGTCGTGGGTTCGATCCCCGCCAGCCGCGCCAGTGCCCCCAGCCTACTAACGATGAGGATTGTCTTTAGCAGGAAGAGAGAGCCAATAGTTTGGCTCTCGACGGGGATCGAAGGGATTCGCTTGCAAGCGAATCCGCGGCCCGCGGGATGTGGGCGATCCCCGCCAGCCGCGCCAGTCCCCCGATTCCTATTGCGGTACGCCGTTGGCAATAACGCGCCGGATCAGGCCGCGATCAGGGGCCGGGTCTTCGTGAGACGCGAAGCTGGCGCGCTGCTCAGTGGGCCGGTGCAGCATGCGCAGCTCGCTACCGATAACTTCCGTAGTGTGCCGCTCCACCCCATCCTTACCGGTCCATTTGCGGGTTTGCAGATAACCCTCCACGTACACCAGCGCGCCTTTTCTCAGGTGCTGCCCAGCGATTTCTGCCAAGCGCTTGTAGAGCACCACACGATGCCATTCAGTGGCATCGCGTCGCGCGCCCACTGACTTGTTTTTCCAGGCCTCGCTGGTCGCAACGGAAAGTTGAACGATAGCGTCACCATTTTGCAGGGTTCGGAGATCCGGGTTGTGTCCAAGATGGCCGATTAGCATGACCTTGTTAAGCGTGCCTGTCATGATCTCGCAGCGTTCCCCTCGCTAAGTTGAGCAAGCCGGCCGGCGTTTGTGCCAGCCAAGCTTGCTGTGTGTTTGAAGGCCTTTGAATGCCTATGAATGCGTTTGGATGTTCTCGGATGCGCGCAGATCGGATTACAGCGTGACGCGACGAGCAATTAATCCGCCGATTGCGCTGATCCCCGTCATTCCTTTGATCGAAAAGCTGCCTGCAAGCTCAGCTGGCCCGCCGCCGCTGGCAGGACCGAAGAACCTTAGGCCAGCGTAGCCGGCGGCGCCACCATGAGTGATGGCACCAATAGCGGTGTTGGCCAGGGCGCCGAACGGCAGCGCGTTTGTACTGCCAATGGTCAGCTTGGCAGCGGGTTCAAGATTTGCTGGCAATAACTCATCAATACGCACATTCAGCAGCTGTAGCGAGGCTTGGCGCGTGCTGAAATCGACATTGACCTCGATATCGGCCGCGATGGGGAATACCTCCATCAGGCCATCCGGACTGTACCAGCCGCGTGCATAGCCCCGGTAAATCGTGCTGCCGCTGCTTGGCACGGTAGCCGGGTCGGTGAGCTGCCCGAATGCGATCGTGCCGCGCCGCTCTTTGTTGTGCTCGCGACCACCGCCCCACTCTTGAATATTGATGGTGTCTTTGGTGACCCAGCCGGCCACATGCGCGTAGCGGTAATTCCAATTCCACAGATCGCGGTAGCCCTTGAATCCGGCAAACGGTATCTGATCAGGCCCTTGTGTTGCGCCATCCTCATGCAAGCGCGTGCCGGTAATCTGGTTCGGTTTGAATCCGCCGCTGCGCCAATTACCAACCGTCAGCCGCAGCCCGTTGTTGGCCGCAGCAACACAGGAATCGTCGCGCGTATCGCAGCTCGGCGCGCTGCGTTCGAAGTAATGGTTATTGGCGTAGTGGTCTTGCGTTCCGCCGAAGGTCAGTGAATTGTTATTCCAAAACCCATCACCTTGCGGCGGCAACGCAACCAGCGTCGACATGCCTTGCTCACCCAGTTGTACGCGCCCTCGCTTCAGACCAAAATTTTCAATAATGCGTGGGCGCTCCGAGCTGCCATCCCAAAATAATTTGAGTTGCGACAGCAGCAGATCCACCGCGCTGATATTGGAGTCTGCATCGTGTAACACGCGCACCTCTGCAAACCCTTGGTTCAATGGTTGCAGACCAAATGCTTCGGCGGTGTTGCTGTTAGAGGCAAGCAGATCACTGGTCGAGAAGCCCACGACTTGAATACCGCTTTTGCTGAGTTGTATCGGGCCCACTGTCGTGCCGAGCGCCGCACCGCTGCACGCAGATACGCCTGCCGGGCAGGCCTCCTGGCTGCGCGGGCTGCCGTCGGAAACGGCGCTAAGCGGTGTGCTCGTCACTGCGCCTCCGGTGCCAGCGCTGCTGCTGAGGCCGCTTCCGGTGCTAACGCCATCGCCACCTCCGCAGCCAGCTAGCGCAAACAGCAGTGTGACCATGCCTCCAATTGCTAATGTCGATAATCTCATTACCGCTCCCTATGGGTCATCTGAATCAAGTGTGTGACGGTGCTGAGACACTCGCCAGCGATGAACTTAGGGCAAGCACTGATTCCCTCATTGAGCGTCGCCAACCGGATAAAAATGCCTGCGCTGGGATCAGCGGTATGCTTACGGAGCAGCAAATTACGCGATGGGCAAGCTCCCGTTAAGAAGGTGGACATGCCGCCCGTTATAATTTGCGTTTGATTTGCGACATCACTTGCGGCGGCAAACGCCTCTCTCCATGCAACAGCAACACAAAGAAAAACTCAGCGCACTGTTCGAAGAGGCAGTGGCGTCACTGGTCGCCGCTACCGATCAGACGATCCCGGCGATCATCCTCGAGCGGCCACGCGATCCCACGCACGGCGATCTCGCCTGTAATGTGGCGATGCAATTGGCCAAGCCACTCAAGCGCAACCCGCGCGAGTTGGCACAAGCAATCGCTGATGCCGTGATGGCCCATCCAGCGCGTACCGGCTTGGTCGAATCGATCGATATCGCCGGCCCGGGTTTCATCAATCTTCATCTTGCCTTTGCGGCCAAGCAAGCTGTGGTGGCGCGTATCTTTGCGGATGCGCAGTGTTACGGGCGCACCAACGCAGGCGCCGACAGCAAGGTGCTGGTTGAATTTGTGTCGGCCAATCCGACCGGCCCACTGCACGTTGGGCATGGACGACAAGGGGCATTGGGTGACGCGATTTGTGCCTTGCTCGAGGCGCAGGGTCATGCAGTACAGCGTGAGTTCTATTACAACGATGCCGGTGTGCAGATCGCAACGCTGGCGACATCGGTGCAGGCGCGCGCCAAAGGTAGCCAGCCGGGCGATGCGGATTGGCCCGAGTCCGCCTACAACGGTGATTACATCGCCGACATTGCTGCTGATTTCATCGCAAGAAAAACCATTGCCGCAGTCGATGGTGAGCCAGTTACTGCCAGCGGCGATGTCAACGACATTGAATCCATACGTCGTTTCGCTGTTGCCTACTTGCGGCATGAACAAGATCTGGATTTACAGGCTTTCGGCGTTCGCTTCGATAACTACTACCTGGAGTCATCGTTGTACACCGATGGCAAGGTCGAGGCTGCGGTGAGTGCGCTCAAGGCCGCCGGCAAGACCTACGAGCAAGAAGGCGCGCTATGGCTAAGGAGCACCGAGTACGGTGACGACAAAGACCGCGTCATGAAAAAATCTGACGGCACCTATACCTATTTCGTTCCGGATGTGGCGTATCACATCACCAAATGGCAGCGCGGCTTTCAGAAAGTAATCAATATTCAAGGCAGTGATCATCACGGCACCATCGCGCGCGTGCGTGCCGGTCTGCAGGCCGTTGGCCTCGGCATTCCAGCCGGCTATCCTGACTATGTGCTGCACAAAATGGTGACCGTGATGCGCAACGGCGAGGAAGTAAAAATTTCCAAGCGCGCTGGTTCGTATGTAACGCTGCGTGACCTGATCGAGTGGTCGGCAGGCGAGGCGCGCGATGCTGGTGGTGAGCGCAACCTCACGCGCGGCCGTGATGCCGTACGTTTTTTTCTCATCTCTCGTAAAGCCGACACCGAATTCGTGTTCGATGTTGATTTGGCGTTGGCGCAGTCCGATGAAAACCCGGTGTACTACGTGCAGTACGCGCATGCGCGCATCTGTTCGGTGCTGTCGCAATGGGGTGGCGATGAGGCTATGTTGCAGACAGCCGACCTGAGCGCGTTGACCTCGCCGCGCGAGGCTGCGCTGCTCGCCAAGCTGGCTGATTTTCCCGAGGTACTGAAAAAAGCGGCCGATGAACTCGGGCCGCATCAAATAGCGTTTTATTTGCGCGAGTTGGCCGGCGAGTTACACAGCTACTACAACGCTGAACGGGTGCTGGTTGACGATACCGCTCTCAAGCAGGCGCGACTGGCGCTATTACTGGCCACGCGCCAAGTGCTACGCAATGGCCTGGCACTGATCGGTGTCTCTGCGCCGACGAGAATGTAAGCATGGGCATACCGCGCGGCGTTCAACAGCAGCGGGGCGGCACAACCGCCGGCCTCATCATCGGGCTCATCATTGGCCTGCTGATCGCGGTGGGAATTGCAATGACCATCATGAAAACCCCGCTGCCGTTCATCGACAAGATTGGTAAGCCGTCGCAGTCGGCGGGTGACTTGGGCGATCCTAATAAATCCCTGCAAGGTAGCGCGCGTGACGCGCGTGAGCCGGCCTCAAGCACCGATCTGCAAACGCCACCGCCGCCACCGGTCGCTGAGCCCAAGCGACCGGGCGCTCCGGCACCAAGCGCGCGCCCGAACGAAAAGCCAGCGGCAGCTTCGGCGTCATCGGATAGCGCACCGCAAGCGGGCGGTGCCGGGTTCACCTACTATTTGCAGGCGGGCGCGTTTCGCGAGCGTCAAGATGCAGAAGCCACCAAAGCAAGGCTGGCGCTGATGGGCGTAGCGGCTACGATTGCCGAGCGCAAGTCTGATATGGGCACGCTGTATCGCGTGCGGGTGGGGCCGTTTGATGATGTTGAGGGGATGAATCGTGCGCGCGTGCGCTTATCTGATAATGGCGTCGACGCGGCTGTTGTGCGTGTCCCGAAATAATTTTTGATGAAGGATGTTTCCATGCGACTGCTACAGCGCTTGTTATTGATTGCCGGGTTCGGCTTGTTATCGCTCTCCGCCAGCGCGGCGCCCAATGCACCGGTCGAGGGTGTCGAGTACCAGCGCTTGTCGCAGCCGCAGCCGACCGATACAGGCAAGAAGGTCGAGGTGCTCGAATTCTTTTGGTACAACTGTCCGCACTGCCATGCGTTTGAGCCGCATCTCGCCGAGTGGGCAAAAAAACAAGGCGACCGTATTGTGCTAAAGCGTATTCCGGTCGGGTTTCGTGAATCCTTCGCGCCACAGCAAAAACTTTATTTTGCGCTAGAGGCCATGAATCGGCTCGACTTGCACAAGGTCGTGTTCGACGCGATTCATCAGCGCCGTATGAAGCTCAATACCGAGCCCGAGATCATGGCGTTCATGGAATCGCAAAATATCGATCAGAAAAAATTCGGTGAAACCTTCCGCTCATTTACCGTGCAAAGCAAAGTGGCGCGTGTTCGTCAGCTGCAGGAGGCGTTTCGGATCGACGGTGTTCCAACAGTTGCTATTGATGGTCAGTACCTGACCTCGCCATCGATTGTTGGGCAGAGCATGCGTGGCGCCCCAGAAGAGGCACTCAATAGCGCCACGCTGACCGTGATGGACGCACTGGTCGCCAAGAAGAAATAAGCGGCTATCGTTTTTTATAGACGCGCACCAAGGCTCTCAGTACCTCGAGGCCCAATTGGCGGTGGTGCTCGTCTAACTGATTCAGCAGCGAACTTGCTTTCTGATCAGTCATGCTGGTGTCGATGCCCCCGTTTTCCCTGCTGGCGCCATTACCAAACCGCAGCCAGTCGGCCGGCACATCCAGCCAACTCGCCAGCGCGCGGAGCTTTTCTTGTGTTGGGATGGATTCACCCTGCAGCCATTTGCGGGCCGCATGGACAGTTACCGGATGACCCCGAAAACGCCCATTGAACTCTCGCGCCAATTGCGTAGGGCTGTTCGGCGAGTACTCGGCGTTTCGTAGCGCTTGTTGCAGCCTTTCGCTAAAGGCTGAGCGCTCTTCTGTTGAATTCATGGGTCGAAACTATTCCACGCGGTCGTGTAATAGTCAGTCCTTATGTCGGCGATTGTCTGTTAAAAAACAAATCTTGCAAGAATAAGAACAGTGCTCTGCGTTGGCGCTATATCGCGCGCCTGATGCCATGCCGCAGCGCAAACCTCCAGAGACTCCTCAGACAGTGTGTGATGCGGCTTGTCGCACAAAGCGTATAACGCCATCGTCATCGTGAATGCGCTGCAATTCGCCAGCGAACCATAAGCGGTGCAGGTGCGCCAGGGCTTCTCCCATGGCGAAGGTGAGCTGGTGCATATCCAGATCACGCCGGAACATCATCGGTACGATGTCGGCCGCAGAGCGTGGCACCTCGCACGCAGCGCGTACTTCATCTAATCGCGCCGCATGATGATCCTGGAGTTGTCGCACACGTTCATGAATACCGCGAAACGGTTTGCCATGCGACGGCAGCGCCAAGGTTTGCGCCGGCAACGATTGAAATTGCTGCAGCGATTCCAGAAACTGCCCTACTGCATCCGCCTCAGGCTCGATAGCGAACACCGAGGTGTTAGTAGAAATCTTCGGCAACAGCATGTCGCCCGAAATCAAGATGTTGAGCGATTCGCAATACAGTGCCGCGTGCTCGGGCGAGTGCCCGGTGCCGATAATGATGCGCCATTCATGCGCGCCGACGCGCAGCGCTACGCGCGGATCCAGCCGAATAAACTGTGCCGGTACTTTCGGCACCAGCGTCGGGTAGTAGGCCTTGCGGCCCTCGAGTTGCGACAGCATGCCGGGATCGCGCAACCCATGGCGGCGGAAATGCGGAATCGTCGCCGGCCCATCCGCGCCCGGCAACCCGGCTGACATCATGCGCGCAAAACCATACTCGCCCACGCTCATCCAGAGCGACACGCCCCAGCGCTCACATAGCCAGTCAGCCAGACCCACATGATCCGGGTGGCAGTGGGTCACGATGACGCGGGTGATTGGGCGCCCGTCCAGTGCCTCGGTAAATACCTGCTCCCACGCGGCGCGAGTGGCGTCGTTAGCAATTCCGCAATCCACCACGGCCCAGCCATCGCCATCCGCCAGTAGCCACAGGTTGATGTGGTTGAGCGCAAAAGGCAGGCCCATGCGGATCCAGCGCACGCCGGGCGCTATCTCCAACGCAGCACCAGTGGCTGGCAAAGTTTCAGCGAAAGGGTAGGACAACTCGGATTCAAGAGCATTCATAGCGGTGCTTTCGGCTGCGGCGCGCGAGGGTTTGCAAAGCCTGTCGGCGCGCCTACAATACTCGGCAATTGACGTTTACGTAAACGTCCATTCTACCCCTGCTGTGCGCACTGCCCGACACCAGTATTGCACCCCATCGCCATGGCCACTTACACCATTACCGAACTAGCGCGCGAATTCGATATCACGCCCCGAACCATTCGTTTTTACGAAGACCAAGGGCTGATCAGCCCCAAGCGCGAAGGCAGTAGCGGACGGGTTCGGGTGTACGGCGCGCGGGATAGGATCCGTCTCAAGCTCACGCTGCGCGGTAAACGATTAGGGCTAACGCTATCCGAGATCAAAGATCTGGTCGATATGTATGACTCGCCCAAAGACTCCTCCGCGCAACTCAAGCGTTTTCTGGTGGTGCTGGCGCGCCACCGCGAGATGCTTGAGCAGCAGCGCGAAGATCTGGAAGTGACGCTATCGGAAATTGCCATGCATGAGGCACAGTGCCATCGCTTGCTCGACGAAGGACTACACAAGCGTAAAAGCGGCGGTGTACGACGCGTCGCCTGATTGATTTTCAAACCCCAAGGAGTCTGCATGCTGAACCTGCCGGGACTAAGTTTTGATCATGGCGACGATATCGCCGCCCTGCGCGACGCCGTGCAGCAATTTGCGGCGGCCGAAATTGCGCCGCGTGCTGACGCTATCGATAGAACCGATCAATTCCCGATGGATCTATGGCGCAAGATGGGCGACCTCGGTTTGCTCGGTATTACCGCCGATGAGGCTTATGGCGGCAGCGGCATGGGCTATCTCGCGCACATCATCGCGATGGAGGAAATCTCGCGCGCCTCGGCATCCGTTGGTCTCTCGTATGGCGCGCACTCCAATTTGTGTGTGAATCAAATCCGGCGCAATGGCAGCGATGCCCAAAGAGAAAAGTATCTTCCCAAACTGATTTCGGGCGAGCATATCGGCGCGCTGGCCATGTCGGAGCCTAACGCCGGTTCCGATGTGGTCGGCATGCGTTTACGCGCAGATTTCAAAGGTGATCATTGGGTACTGAATGGCAGCAAGATGTGGATCACCAACGGCCCCGATGCCGATGTGTTGGTGGTGTACGCAAAAAATGATATCGAAGCAGGCCCGCGCGGCATCACCGCATTTCTCATCGAGAAGCACTTCAAAGGATTCTCCGTCGCGCAGAAACTCGACAAACTGGGCATGCGCGGCTCGCATACTGGTGAACTTGTTTTCCAAGACTGTGAAGTACCTGCAGAAAACGTACTCGGTGGTTTGGGCCGCGGTGTCAATGTACTGATGTCTGGCCTCGACTATGAACGCGCGGTATTGTCAGGCGGGCCGCTTGGCGTAATGCAGGCCTGCATGGATGTGGTGGTGCCGTATGTGCATGATCGCAAGCAGTTCGGTCAGCCGATTGGTGAATTCCAGCTCATGCAGGGTAAGCTGGCCGATATGTACTCAACCATGATGGCCTGCAAGGCGTATGTGTACGCCGTCGGCCAAGCCTGTGACCGCGCCAAGACGCCAGAGCAAGTGCGCGCCTTGCGCAAAGATGCGGCCGGTGCGATTTTGTATTCGGCTGAAAAAGCCACCTGGATGGCAGGCGAAGCGATTCAGGCATTAGGCGGCAATGGCTATATCAACGATTACCCAACCGGCCGCTTATGGCGCGATGCCAAGCTCTATGAAATTGGTGCGGGTACCAGCGAGATCCGGCGCATGCTGATCGGTCGCGAGTTATTTGCCGAAACCGC
Source organism: Burkholderiaceae bacterium (assembly GCA_018882935.1). Classification (GTDB taxonomy): domain Bacteria; phylum Pseudomonadota; class Gammaproteobacteria; order Burkholderiales; family Burkholderiaceae_D; genus Pernthalerella. Next base: position 25,121 of record VERA01000007.1, read on the forward strand.
CTGAAAGGATTTCATTCACCATGCAGCATTTCCCCAAGCTGTTGTCATCGCAAATCGCGTTTGATATTGCGCGTGTCATCATGGACGGCTTTGACAAGCATTACCGCCTGTTTCGCGAAGCGAGTCAGGCCGCGCGAAGACACTTCGAGCAATCGACCTGGGCCGAGGCACAAGCAGAGGCGCGTGAACGTATCGCGTTTTATGATCGGCGCGTGCAAGAGTGCGTGCAAACGCTGGAAGACGAGTACGCGCAAGACGAGCTGACCGATGCCGTGTGGCGCGAAGTCAAGCTGCACTATATTGGCATGCTGACCGAGCATCGTCAGCCAGAGCTGGCAGAAACATTTTTCAATTCGGTGTGCTGTAGCATTTTGCACCGTACCTATTTCAATAACGATTTCATCTTTGTCTGGCCCACCATCTCGACCGAGTACATTGAGCCACGCGAGGCGATTCCCGCTTACCGTGTGTACTACCCGGCAAAAGATGGCATGCGCAATGCGCTGCGACGCATGATCACGAACTTTCAGTTTGCTGGTGAGTTCGCAGACCTTGAGCATGACCTCACCATGGTCGAGGCGCGATTAAATGCTTTACCCGGCAATGACAAACAGGAAGCGAATTATCAGTTGCAGGTGCTGTCCTCGCCGTTTCTGCGCAACAAAGGCGCCTATTTAGTCGGCAAGATTGTCAATGGCAGCCATAGCCATGGCTTTGTCATTCCGGTGCTTCACAATCGCCGTGGCGCATTATTCATAGACGCCTTGTTGACCGACCCAAGTCAGATTACCTTGCTGTTTTCATTTACGCGCGCTTACTTCATGGTGGATATGGAAGTGCCCTCGGCGTACGTGAATTTTTTGCACGGAATCATGCCGAGCAAACCGCGCAGCGAGATTTACACCATTCTTGGTTTGCAAAAGCAGGGCAAGGCTGCGTTTTATCGCGACTTTCTGCATCACCTTGCGCACTCCTCTGATAATTTTGCGATCGCACCCGGCATCCGTGGCTTGGTGATGGTGGTGTTTGCATTACCGTCTTTCCCGTATGTATTCAAGGTAATCAAAGATCACTTCCCGGCGCCGAAAGAAACCACGCGCGAGCTGGTGAAAGAAAAATATCTGCTGGTGAAATACCATGACCGGGTCGGGCGCATGGCGGATACGCTGGAATATTCCAATGTCGCGTTTCCCCGCGCGCGGTTTCCGGATGAGTTACTCGATGAATTAAAAGAAGTGGCGCCTTCGCTGATTGAAGAAGAAAACGATCAGGTGATTGTGCGGCATCTGTATATCGAGCGCCGCATGACGCCATTGAACATCTGGCTCACGGAAGCTGAAGCTGCCGGTGATGAAGCCAAGATGGAGCATGGTGTGCGCGAGTACGGCAACGCCATCAAAGATCTGGTTGCGGCGAATATTTTCCCGGGCGATATGCTGTACAAAAATTTCGGCGTCACGCGGCAAGGGCGCGTGGTGTTCTACGACTATGACGAAATCGAGTACATCACCGACTGCAACTTTCGTGATATTCCGCCGCCGCGCAACGAAGAAGATGAGATGGCCAGCGAGCCTTGGTATACCGTTGCGAAGAACGATGTATTCCCGGAGCAGTTTGGTGTTTTCTTGCTCGGCAACCCCAAGGTACGCAAGTACTTCATGCAGTATCACGCAGATTTATTGACTGCTGATTATTGGCGCCAGAAAAAAACCCGCATTCTTGATGGTCAGGTTGAAGATGTATTCCCTTACCCGCAAGAGATTCGTTTTATTCATCAGCAAGGCGCAAGCGCGCCAGCCGCATAGACAGTTTGAACTCAGGAGAACATCATGCAGGATCCGGTCGTTATCGTCGGCGCAGCACGTACCCCTATGGGCGCATTTCAGGGCGATTTCGCCTCGCTGGCGGCGGCTGACCTCGGCGCTGTCGCGATTCGCGCCGCGCTTGAGCGCGCAGGCGTATCAGCAAATAGCGTGGATGAGGTCATCTTCGGTAATTGTTTAATGGCCGGGCAGGGCCAAGCGCCCGCGCGGCAAGCTGCGATCAAAGCTGGCGTGCCAGTCTCAGCGGGAGCCGTCACGCTGTCGAAGATGTGTGGCTCGGCGATGCAAGCGGCGATTTACGGTATTGATTCGCTGCTCGTTGGCACCAACACGGTGGTGGTCGCAGGCGGTATGGAATCCATGACCAATGCGCCGTATTTGATTCCGAAAGCGCGCGGCGGCTATCGCATTGGGCACGGCATGATTTACGATCATATGATGCTCGATGGCTTGGAAGATGCCTATGAGCGCGGCCGTTCCATGGGCACCTATGCCGAGGACTGCGCGGCGAAGTATCAGTTCACGCGCGAGCAGCAAGATGCTTACGCGATTGCCTCCGTCAAACGTGCCCAAGACGCCACTAGCAGCGGCGCGTTTGATTGGGAGATTGCGCCGGTCACTGTCGCTGGTAAAGCCGGTGATGTGGTAGTCGCAAAAGATGAAGGGCCACTCAAAGCCAAGCCCGAAAAAATCAGCGCATTGAAGCCGGCGTTCAAGAAAGACGGCACGATTACCGCTGCATCGTCGTCGTCGATTAATGATGGTGCTGCGGCTTTGGTGCTGATGCGCGAGTCGACTGCGAAAAAATTAGCAGTCACCCCCATTGCGCGCATTCTTGCGCACGCGCGCCACTCGCAAGAGCCGAGCTGGTTCACCACAGCGCCGGTCGGTTCAATACAAAAAATTTATGACAAAACCGGCTGGTCGACCGGCGACGTGGATTTATTCGAAGTGAATGAGGCATTCGCTGCAGTTGCCATGGCCGCGATGCATGACCATGGTATTGCGCACGAGAAGATCAATATTCACGGCGGCGCGTGTGCGCTGGGGCATCCGATTGGTGCTTCGGGGGCGCGCATTGTTGTTACGCTACTCGGTGCGCTGAAGAAAACCGGCGGTAAGCGGGGCATTGCATCGCTGTGTATTGGTGGTGGTGAAGCCACCGCGATTGCGCTGGAGATGGTTTGAGCGCACGCGCCGCACTGGTCGTTGGTGCATCCCGGCGTAGGCCCTGATCCAGTAACCTGACATGACTTGATGTTGAACGAATTCGCCGCATGATCCTCTCCGAGCAACACCAGATGATTCGCGATGCGCTGCGTGAGTTCTCGCAGCAGCAACTGTTGCCGCATGCGGCCGCATGGGATCGCGAGCGTCGCTTTCCGCGCGAGGCATTGCAGCAGCTGGCGCAACTCGGCGCGTTTGGTGTCGCTGTGCCTGAAGCCTATGGCGGCGCGGGCTTGGACTACCTGGCGCTGGCGATTGTGATTGAAGAAATCGCCGCAGGCGATGGCGGTACCTCTACCATTATCTCGGTGAACAATTGTCCGGTGTGCAGCATCGGTATGCGCTATGCCGATGAAGGGCAGAAGGCGCAATGGTTAAGGCCGCTCGCGCGCGGTGACATGCTGGGAGCTTTCGCGTTGACTGAGCCCCATGCGGGTAGTGATGCCTCAGCACTTAGAACCACTGCCCGTCGGGATGGCGATCATTATGTGCTGAACGGTGTGAAGCAATTTATCACCAGCGGCAAAAATGCGGATGTCTGCATCGTCATGGCCGTCACCGACAAAGCAGCCGGCAAGCGCGGCATCAGCGCGTTCTGGGTCCCGACCAATACCCCCGGCTATATCGTGGCGCGGGTTGAAGACAAACTCGGCCAACACTCGTCCGACACGGCACAAATTCTGCTGGAAGATTGCCGTGTTCCGGTGGCCAACCGAATTGGCGACGAAGGCATGGGCTACAAGATTGCCTTGTCCGGTCTTGAGGGTGGCCGTATCGGCATCGCTGCCCAAGCGATTGGCATGGCGCGCGCAGCATTCGATGCCGCACTCGCCTACGCCAAAGATAGAGAGAGCTTCGATCAGCCTTTATTCAATCATCAAGCAGTACAGTTCAAGCTGGCCGACATGGCAACGCAAATTGAAGCAGCACGTCAATTGGTGTGGCATGCAGCGAGCATGAAAGACGCTGGCGTACCATGCTTGAAAGAAGCGGCGATGGCCAAATTGTTTGCGAGTGAAATCGCTGAGAAAGTGTGCAGCGAGGCGATACAGATTCACGGCGGCTATGGTTATTTGGCAGACTTCCCGGTTGAGCGCATTTACCGCGATGTACGGGTATGCCAGATTTATGAGGGCACCAGTGATATACAAAAAATCTTGATCGGACGTGCGCTGGCCTAATGAATAGTAACGACACACCGTGCCCTTGCGGCGGTAAACAGATACACAGCTGCTGCGGGCCTTTTCTGGCGGGCACTGCCGTCGCTGATACCCCCGAAAAATTAATGCGCTCGCGTTATAGCGCGTATGTCACGGGCGCCGAAGATTATTTGAAAGCTACCTGGCATCCGTCCACACGGCCGAAAGACACGGTTACTGACCCGGGCATGAAGTGGCTGGGTTTGGAAGTGAAGGCGGTAACGCAAGAAGCCGATCAGGGTACGGTGAGTTTTGTGGCGCGCTGTCGTGTCGCCGGTAAAGGGCATCGCTTGCAGGAAACCAGCCGCTTCATTCGCGAAGACGGACTCTGGTTTTATGTCGATGGTGAATTTGAAAAACCACCCGTTGAGAAAACGTGAACGGAGACAGCGCAGATGCCGGTCATTGAATCCAAGCTGAACCCGCGCTCGCCGGAATTCATGGCGAACACAGCCGCCATGCAGGCGCTAGTGGATGATTTGCGCGCGCATTGCGAGCGCATTGCCTTGGGCGGTGGTGAGGAAGCGCGGGCCAAGCATGTGGCACGCGGCAAGTTGCTACCACGCGAGCGGGTGAATCAGTTACTGGACCCTGGCACACCGTTTCTCGAGTTCTCGCAACTCGCCGCTTTCGAGATGTACGACAACGCTGCACCGTCAGCAGGTGTGATTTCTGGTATCGGCCGCATTAAAGGGCAGGAGTGCGTGATTGTCTGCAATGACGCCACGGTGAAGGGCGGCACGTATTACCCGATGTCGGTCAAGAAGCATTTACGCGCGCAGGAAATCGCGCAGCAAAATCATTTGCCGTGTGTGTATTTGGTGGATTCCGGTGGCGCTAATTTGCCGAATCAGGATGATGTGTTTGCGGATCGCGATCATTTCGGTCGAATCTTTTTCAATCAGGCCAACATGTCGGCGCAAGGCATACCGCAGATCGCGGTGGTGATGGGCTCATGCACAGCAGGCGGCGCCTACGTACCGGCCATGAGCGATGAATCTATCATCGTCAAAAATCAGGGCACGATCTTTTTGGGCGGGCCGCCGCTGGTGAAAGCCGCGACCGGTGAAGTGGTGAGTGCTGAAGATCTGGGCGGTGGTGACGTGCATACACGATTGTCCGGCGTTGTCGATCACTTGGCGCAAGATGATACTCATGCACTCGCGCTCGCCCGTAGCATTGTCGGTAATCTGAACCGCAGCAAACCGCAATCGCTGGTGTTGCGTGAGCCTGTCGCGCCCAAGTATGACGCCAACGAAATCTATGGCGTGATCCCGACCGATACACGTAAACCGTTTGATGTGCGTGAGGTAATCGCTCGCATTGTGGACGGTAGCGAGTTTGATGAGTTCAAAGCACGTTTCGGTAGCACCTTGGTCTGTGGTTTTGCGCATTTGCATGGTATGCCGGTCGGGATCGTCGCTAACAACGGCATCTTGTTTTCGGAATCAGCGCAGAAAGGCGCGCATTTCATCGAGCTGTGCTGTCAGCGCAAAATCCCGCTCGTATTTTTGCAGAACATCACCGGTTTTATGGTCGGTCGCAAGTATGAGAACGAAGGCATTGCGCGTCATGGCGCAAAGATGGTGACTGCGGTCGCAACAGCGCAGGTACCGAAATTTACGGTAATTATTGGCGGCAGTTTTGGTGCCGGTAACTACGGCATGTGCGGTCGTGCCTACGGCCCGCGCATGCTGTGGATGTGGCCGAATGCGCGTATCTCGGTCATGGGCGGCGAGCAGGCCGCCTCAGTACTCGCCACCGTCAAGCGCGACGGCATCGAAGCTAAGGGCGGCCAATGGAGCGCGGAAGAGGAAGAACAATTCAAGGCACCGATTCGCGCGCAGTATGAGCACCAAGGCCACCCGTATTTCGCCAGCGCCCGGCTGTGGGATGACGGCGTGATTGATCCCGCTGACACACGCATGGTACTGGCGCTTGGTCTGTCGGCAGCGCTGAATGCGCCGATTCCTGACACGAAATTCGGTGTGTTCCGGATGTAAATCACGACCCCATGAATTCCATCACACACACCGATTGGGTTGCGCGTAGTCTTGCCAGCGTCTGGCACCCGTGCACACAGATGCAGCACCACGAAACGCTGCCGCTGATGGCGATTAGCCATGGCAAGGATGCATGGCTGTACGACTACGAAGGCCGCCGCTATCTGGATGCGGTAAGTTCATGGTGGGTCAATCTGTTTGGCCATGCCAATCCACGCATAAATGCCGCGATCAGTGATCAGTTAGAGAAACTCGAGCATGCGATGCTGGCGGGCTTTAACCATGCGCCTGTTGTCGAGCTATCGGAACGACTTGCTGCAAAAACCCATCACGCGCTCGGGCACTGTTTCTTTGCCTCTGATGGCGCATCGGCAGTCGAGATTGCGTTGAAAATGAGTTTCCATGCCTGGCGTAATGCCGGGCAGTCGCAAAAGCAGGAATTCGTATGCCTCACTGGCAGCTACCATGGTGAAACCGTCGGCGCACTCGGCGTGACTGATGTGCCTTTGTTCACCGAGGCCTACGGCGGTATGTATCGCCGTGCGCATGTCGTAGCATCGCCGGCATCAACGGGCGAAGCCGAAGCCTTGATCGCGATGCGCTCGCTCTTGGAGCGCCGCTCGGCGCAGATCGCCGCAGTGATTGTCGAGCCTTTGGTGCAATGCGCGGGCGGCATGGCCATGTATGGCGCGAGCTATCTCACGCAGTTGCGTGATCTGTGCGATCAGTTTTCAGTACATCTGATCGCCGATGAAATTGCTGTCGGCTGTGGCCGTACCGGGAGTTTCTTCGCGTGCGAGCAAGCAGGCGTCTGGCCTGACTTCATGTGCTTATCCAAAGGCATCAGCGGCGGCTACTTGCCGTTGTCATTGGTCATGACTACGGACGATGTTTACCAAGCTTTTTATCACCAAGACATTGGGCGTGCTTTTTTGCATTCGCATTCGTATACCGGCAACCCGCTCGCCTGTCGTGCCGCCTTGGCGACATTGGACATTTTTGATGAAGACGATGTGCTGGTGAAAAACCGTGAGCTTGCAAAACAATTGGGTCACGCGCTGGCGAAAGTAGCTACGCATCCGAGTGTGAAAAACAGCCGACAAACCGGCATGATCTGCGCGTTTGATGTCGTGCCAGCAGTCGCCGACGGTTTCTCACGACGTTTTTTTACAGAAGCCTTGCAGCTAGGCGTGCTGCTTCGACCAATCGGCACTACGGTGTACTGGATGCCGCCGTATGTGGTGTCTGACGAAGAGATTGCGTTATTGAGTGATGTGACCTTAGCGGCGTTGGACAAAATTACTGGATCCCGGCCTGTGTCGGGATGATCCAGCGAAGGGCTGAGGTAGATGGCTTGACGCGTCGTAGTTGCGATGGCATCGAAAACGACGATGCTTTTATCAGGCGTTGATCGAATCGGGATACCTTATCAACGAACGCAGAATGATGAATTGTCATCCCGGCGCAGGCCGGGATCCAGCCGCTCTAAAAATGAAATAACCGAGACAGCAAGCATGTTCAAAAAAATTCTGATCGCTAACCGTGGAGAGATCGCCTGCCGTGTCGCTGCCACCGCGCGGCGCCTTGGAATTCGAACGGTCGCGGTGTACTCACAAGCCGATGCGCAATCACAGCATGTGGCCATGTGTGATGAAAGTGTTTTGATCGGGCCTGCACCTGCCAAAGAGAGTTACCTGAAGATGGAGCGCATCATCTCGGCAGCGCGCGATACAGGCGCTGAAGCCATTCATCCGGGTTATGGATTTTTATCCGAGAACGAAGCATTTGCCGCTGCGTGTGAAGCCAGTGGCGTAGTTTTCATTGGGCCACCCGCATCGGCCATCCGCGCCATGGGCTCAAAGTCGGCGGCCAAGGCATTGATGGAAAAAGCGCGGGTGCCATTGGTGCCTGGCTATCACGGCGAGCGCCAGGAGTCTGATTTTCTGCGCCAGCAAGCCGATGCGATTGGTTACCCGGTGCTACTGAAAGCCAGCGCAGGTGGTGGCGGTAAGGGTATGCGTATCGTTGAGCGTAGCGAAGACTTTGAAGCAGCACTGGCTTCTTGCAAGCGCGAGGCCATTAACAGTTTTGGCGATGACCGCGTGCTGGTTGAAAAATATCTGCAGCGGCCTCGCCATATCGAAATTCAAGTGTTCGCTGATACCCAAGGCAATCATGTTTATCTGTTTGAGCGCGACTGCTCGGTGCAGCGCCGGCATCAGAAAGTACTCGAGGAAGCACCTGCACCCGGCATGACACCCGAGCGTAGGCAAGCCATGGGTGAGGCGGCGGTGAATGCGGCGCGCGCGGTTGGCTACGTTGGTGCCGGCACGGTGGAATTCATCGCCAATCAGGATGGCAGTTTCTACTTCATGGAGATGAATACCCGGTTACAGGTCGAGCATCCGGTGACCGAGTTGATCACGGGTACCGATCTAGTAGAGTGGCAATTACGTGTCGCCGCGGGCGAGCCGCTGCCGCTACAGCAGCAGGATGTGCATATTGATGGTCATGCGATCGAGGCGCGTATCTATGCTGAAAACCCCGAAAAAGGGTTTTTGCCATCGACGGGGACTTTGCTTCATCTGAGGTTGCCAGACGCCGTAAATTTCGCTCAGGGTCATGTGCGTATTGACGCGGCGGTCCGACAAGGTGATGCGATCACGCCGCATTACGATCCCATGATCGCAAAGCTGATTGTTCATGGCGATGATCGCTCGCAGGCGCTGGCGCGTATGCAGCAAGCACTGAATGCCATCGAGATTGTCGGGCCGTCGACCAATGTCGCCTTTCTGTCGCGACTGATTGCAACACCAGCGTTCGCTGGTGCCGAGCTCGATACCGGCCTGATCGAGCGTCATCATGCGCTATTGTTTCCGCCGGCTGATGCGGTACCGGTCGAGATGCTTGCCTTATGGCTGGCCAAGTTGATGGCATCGGACACTGCCCGCCATGATCCGTGGGATTCGGTGCAAGGCTGGCGCTTGAACGGTAGCTATCGGCGCACGCTGCGTTTCGAATGCGATGACCAAGATTTCGAGCTGAACCTCGAGTACCGTCGTGATGGTTGGCGTATGACCACCCAGTCCCAACAAGCGCTGCTGAATCACATCGCGATTGATCAGGCCGATGTGAGCATACAGATCGACGGCCGGCACTTGTCTGGTCGGGTCGTGCGGGACGATGATCGGTTCCATGTGTTTTGGCAGGGACAGCACCGCGTCATTTCATGGTCCGATCCGATTGCGCATGCGGGCGAGAGTGAATCAGAAGGCGGTCGCTTGACGGCGCCGATGCCGGGCAAGATTGTTCAACTCATGGTCGACGAAGGCGCGAGTGTAGAAAAAGGCGCGCCATTATTGATCATGGAAGCAATGAAAATGGAACATACCATCAGCGCTCCCGCCAATGGCAAGGTAGAAGCCTTGCACTACGCCGTCGGCGATCAAGTAGCGGAAGGTGCGCAGCTTTTATCGTTTGCGCCGGAGGCTCGCTAAGATGTCCCTACCCAAGAAGGTCAAGCTGGTTGAAGTTGGTCCGCGCGACGGACTGCAAAACGAAAAGCAAACGATTCCGGTCGAGGTCAAGCTCGCGTTGGTGAATCGTTTGTCTGAGGCAGGCTTTGCGAACATCGAAGCGGCATCATTTGTGTCGCCCAAGTGGGTGCCGCAAATGGCGACATCGACCGAGCTGATGGCGAGCATCGATCGCCGCCCGGGTACGGTCTATTCTGCCTTGGTGCCGAACATGAAAGGTTTTGAAGCTGCGCTCGCCGCGCGTGCCGATGAGGTTGTGATTTTCGGTGCCGCTTCGGAAGCGTTCTCGCAAAAAAATATTAACTGCTCGATTGCCGAATCGATTGAACGCTTTCGCGAGGTTGCTGCTGCTGCCAAAGCCAATCGCCTGAGACTGCGTGGCAGTATCAGCTGCGCGCTCGGCTGTCCGTATCAGGGCGAGGTTAGTCCCGAAGCAGTCGTTGATGTCGTGCGCCGTATGCGCGACCTGGGTTGTGACGAGATTGATATTGCTGACACTATTGGCGTTGGTACACCGGCCAAGGTGCAGCGCGTGTTTGAACGCGTGGCGAATGAATTCCCCTTGAACCAATGTGCGGGCCATTTTCATGATACCTACGGGCAGGCGATAGCGAACATTTACGCCGCACTCTGCACCGGTGTTGCAATATTCCATGCATCCGTAGCCGGCTTGGGCGGATGTCCCTATGCAAAAGGCGCAACAGGCAACGTGGCAACAGAAGACGTGTTGTATCTTCTCGATGGTTTAGGAATAACCACGGGAGTCGATATCAATGCAGTCGTCGATGCAGGACAATTTATTTCAAAACATCTTGGTCGACCATCGGCCAGTCGTGCAGGTAATGCTATTGCCGCGCGTCGTTTATCGGAGCGCACCTCATGAAAGAAAGCTTGAAGCCCGGTATTCGCTTCGAATGGCAGACTACCGTACCGGCACGCTCGGTCGTGCCAGCGTTATACGGCGAGCATATCGAGTTCGCGCGCGACATGCCGGAAGTACTCGCCACCGGCTACATGGTGGGGCTGATGGAGCTTGCGTGCACGCGCGCTATCATTCCGCATCTCGACTGGCCAGCAGAACAAACCCTCGGCACCCATGTCAGCTTTTCGCATCTTGCTGCAACGCCTCCGGGCATGACCTTGACCATACGCGGCGAGTTGATTGCTGTCGAAGGACGTCGGGTGCGTTTTCAGGTCGAGGCTTGGGATGGTCACGACAAGATCAGCGAGGGCGAGCATGAGCGCGCGATCGTCATCGCAGAAAAATTCAATGCCAAGCTCGACCAAAAGAAGCAGCGCGCGCAAAGCTAAGCCAGTGATCGAGATTCGCCCACCGTTTGATCCGAGAACGCATCATGGCCCGTTGCCAACGCCCTGCATTGGTGTTTGTGTGATGCATGAAACTACCGGGCTCTGCACCGGATGCTTGCGTACGATTGATGAAATTATCGATTGGGGTCTCGCTCCTGAAGAGCGCAAACGACAAATCTGGATCGCGCTAGAAGCCCGGCGCGCGCAAGCCTAGGGTGCGATGAGCCGATTCGTACAATTCCTATTCACGCGTTACATCTAGAGTACTTGTTGCCGACACCCGCTATGAAGCTGCCGCCCTCTATGCACGTTCTTGAGCGTGGTTGGCTCTCATCGAATAACGTACTGTTCACTGGTCCACACCGAACGGTGATGGTTGATACAGGCTACTGCGCGCACGAGCAGCAGACGCTGGCACTGGTGCAGCACGTGCTAAAAGATCGCCCTTTAGACGCGATCTACAACACCCATTTGCATTCAGATCATTGCGGCGGCAACCGGATATTGCAGCAGCATTACCCGGCACTGCAGACGCATGTGCCCAGCGCAGAATTTTCGCGGGTCAATAACTGGCCGCGCATGAAGCCCACCTTTGCCGCTACGGGGCAGCGCTGCGAGGAATTTCGTGCACATGCAGCGGTACATTCGGGCGATATCATTGAAATGGGCGGTATGGCATGGGAGGCGCTGTATGCGCCGGGCCATCATTTGTATTCGTTTATTCTGTTTAATCCACAGCACGGTATTTTGATCTCGGCTGATGCCTTGTGGGAGAAAGGCTTTGGCGTCGTATTTCCTGCGCTGGATGGCTATGGCGGCTTCAAGGAGGTGCGGTCAACACTCAATCTGATCGATGACTTATCTCCGAGCCTGGTTATTCCAGGACATGGCCGACCATTCACCGATGTTAAGTCGGCATTACGTGAGGCCTACTCGCGCATTGCTTATTTAGAAGAAGATCCGAAGCGAAACGCGCAGCATGGCATTAAGGTGTTACTGAAGTTTTTGCTGATGGAGCGCCAGCGCATAAAGCTGACCGAAGTCCCCGAGCTGCTATCCAAGGTACCTCTGGTTACCGCAGCTAATCGCAATTACATGAACTACGGCACGATCTACCTGGCGCATTGGGTGATCACTCAGTTACGGCGTGCCGGAGCAGCGATCGTTGACAATGAATTTTTGGTAGATAGCGAGCCGAATCGGTGAGCGGGCGGATGATCTCTACTCTGCGAACACCGAGACGCGATTCACAAAATACTCGGTGTCACCAAAGCAGCTGGTGGGTAAGCCTTTGTGCTGTTCGTAGCCTAAGACAACTTTGCGACCAGCATTGCGCTGCAGCTCATCAACGATGCTGTCGTCGCGTACTGAAAATTCGAATTTTTCCGGAATTGCTCCCGGCATACTCGTGAGCAGTAGCTCGCCTTCCCAGGTTTTGCAAATCCAGCCTTTACGAGAGAATTTTTGCAAAAGCCCTGCACGCTCGCCCGACGAATACGACCAGTTGAGCGCCAGCCATACATACCCGCTAAAGCCCAGCAAGGCGACGATGACCAGGGTGAAAAAAATAGTCAGTGGCTTCTTCATGCGCTTGACTGGCGAAGAGGTGATTACAGTCGCGCTTAACGCGGAAAATGCGTTGCCATCACACGCTCGCGCGCAGTCGTGTACTCATGCTTTAGTCGGCTCACTACTTCGGCGACCGCCGGTACATCCTCCATCAAGCCTACGCCCTGCCCGGCACCCCAAATATCGCGCCAGGCTTTTGCACCACTTGCGCTGGAGAAGTTCATGGCTGTTTTGTCGGCCTCGGGAAGATTGTCAGGGTCGAGCCCGGCGTTAACGATAGATTTTTTCAGATAGTTGCCATGCACGCCGGTGAACAGGTTGGTGTAGACAACGTCGGCCGCTGTCGATTCGACGATGGCTTGTCGGTAGCCCTCGCTGGTGTTGGCCTCTTGCGTTGCCAGCCAGCGCGAGCCAATGTAGGCGAAGTCAGCGCCCATCGATTGCGCAGCCAAAATCGCGTCGCCGCTGGCGATCGAGCCCGAGAGAGCAATCGGGCCATCGAAAAATTTTCGTACTTCGCCGACCAAGGCGAATGGCGAGAGCCCGCCCGCATGGCCGCCTGCGCCTGAGGCCACCAGAATCAAACCATCCACGCCTGCCTCAAGCGCTTTCTGGGCGTGCCTGATCGAGATAATGTCGTGCAACACGACGCCACCATAGGAATGAATCGCGTCCAGCATTTCTTTTGGCGGCGCGCGCAGCGACGAGATAATGACCGGTACGCGATGTTTCACGCAGACTTCCACATCATGCGCCAGCCGATCATTTGACTGATGCACGATCTGATTTACTGCAATTGGACCGATCACGGCGTCCGGATGTGCTGCGCGGTGTTCTGATAGCGCTGCCTCGATCTCATTCAGCCACTGATCAAGCATCTCAGCCGGACGAGCATTCAGCGCCGGGAAAGACCCAACGATACCTGCTTTACACTGCGCAATCACCAGCGCCGGGCAGCTGGCAATAAACAAGGGGGCGCCAATCACTGGCAAACTCAGATGCTGCAGGGCGGCGGGCAAGCGCATATCAAAACTCCATCACGATTATTGGTAACTACGCGCATCCTCGATCACCTTGCCGTCGTTCGGCAGGCTACCGACCGGCTGTAGCTTGACGTCACCGCGCAATTTGGTGATATCACGAATGCTGGCGACGATCGCATCGATCTCAGCGTGTGAGGCATCGGGCTGATCAACTTCACAATGCAAGGTCATTTGGTCGTTAGCCATTTCGCCTGACACGATTAAGCGCGCTTTTTTGATGATCGGGTGACGCTTGACGATATCAGCTACCTGCGACGGGTGCACAAACATGGCGCGCACTTTGGTGGTTTGATCAGCGCGCCCCATCCAGCCTTTGATGCGGGTGTTGGTGCGTCCGCAAGGAGAGGTGCCTGACAGAACAGCAGACATGTCGCCGGTTGCGAAACGAATCAGCGGGTAATCCGGGTTAAATGAAGTAATCACAATCTCACCGACTTCACCATCAGCGACGGGGTCGCCGGTGCCGGGCCGCACTATCTCCAGCAGTAGTGTCTCATCCAGCACCATACCCGGATTAACTTTGCCGTTGGTCAGCGTCTCATAGGCGATATTGCCAATATCAGCCGAGCCATAGGTCTGTAATACATGCGGAACACCATGATCGTTCAGCCATTGCCGCAACGACGGCGGCAGGGCCTCAGCGCCAACCAAGGCCATTTTTACTGACGAGATATCTGCGCCCATCTCCTGCGCTTTCTCGATAATGATTTTCAAGAAAGAGGGCGTACCTACATAGGCCTTCGGTTTAAGCGACTCCATTGCTTGTACCTGCATCTCGGTTTGTCCACTACCAGCGGGTATTACCGGACAGCCCAGATGCGCAGCACCACCTTCGACCATCAGCCCTGCAGGCGTGAAGTGATACGCAAAGCAATTCTGGATCAGGTCACCGCGTCGGACACCCAGCGCATGCAGAGGCCGTGCGTAGCGCCACCAGTCAGCGCCGCGACCTTCTGGATCAAAAATCGGACCGGGCGACATGAAGATGCGCGATAGCTGTTCAGTGGGCGTAGTGTTCAGCCCTCCGAACGGCGGTTTGGTTTGCTGCAGCTCTTTCAGCGACGACTTTCGGGTCACGGGCAACTGCGCCAGCGCAGCGCGATTATGGATGTCGCCCGGGTTCACGCCATGCAAGATCTCTGACCAGCCGGGCGCTTGCAGGGCGCGCGCGATGAGTGAAGGAAGTGCAGCAAACAGCGCTTGTTCGCGCGCCGAAGGATCGTTTGACTCGAGAGAGTCATAAAGCTCAGCCATGGTGTCTCCAAGAATGCGCTAGTGTCAGCGTGCGGGCCGCGCCCTGAGGCAGAATGACTGGCGGCGCAGCCACAAGGCGCAGCACGCCGCCGAAGAAATAAAAAACGCTCTCATACTGTGTATGTCGCGTTTATGTGCGACCGCCGATCAGGCAAGCCAGCGCTTGCGGCGACGATAAAACTTCATATCGCGAAAGCTCTTGCGACCTGCACCGGAAACGCCAAGATAAAACTCTTTCACGTCTTCATTCGTCGCCAGCTCACTCGCCTCGCCTTCCATCACGACACGACCGTTTTCGAGAATGTAGCCAAAATCAGCGTAGCGCAGGGCTACGGTGGTGTTTTGCTCAGCCAGCAGAAAAGACACCTGCTCCCGTTTGTTGAGGTCGCGCACAATCTCGAAAATCTCTTCCACAATCTGAGGCGCCAAGCCCATCGAGGGCTCGTCGAGCAGAATCATGGTTGGCTTGCCCATCAGCGCGCGGCCAATCGCGCACATCTGCTGCTCGCCGCCGGAGGTATAGCCTGCGAGTGAGGTGCGGCGCTGCTTCAGGCGCGGGAAGTAGTGATAGACCCGCTCCAGCTCTTCTTTGAGTTGCGTACGACCGAGCTTGCGGGTGTAGGCACCGGTCAATAAATTTTCTTCGACGGTCAGGTGACCAAAGCAGTGACGCCCCTCCATCACTTGTGACAAGCCGCGCTTGACCAGTGCATTTGGCGTGAGCTGATCAATACGCTCGCCATTAAATTCCACGCTGCCCTTGGTCACATCACCGCGCTCGCCACGTAGCAGCGTCGAGATGGATTTCAACGTGGTTGATTTACCAGCACCATTGGCGCCCATCAGCGCGACGATTTTGCCGCGCGGCACAGAAAGCGAAACGCCCTTGAGCACCAAGATGACGTGATCGTAAATCACCTCGATGTTATTGACGGTGAGGATGGAGGGGGTCGTCATATGAACTTACTTCATGCACGCGGGCGTGATGCCTTTTTCTTTTGCATAAGCCGCAGAGGTCTCTTCCAGCAACTTGCGCACCAGCGCTTTATCGCCGGTGATCCAGTTTTTGCTGACGGCAAACCATTTTTTGCCGTCCCACTGAACGACTTTTACCGCACCAGAGCCCTCATGATCATTACAAGAGGTTTTGATTGGCGGGAAAATATCCTCAACACCGAGCTCTTTCTGCCGGGCCCGATCCACATTCAGGTTCTCGTACCCCCAGCGAACTTGTTCACCATTCAGCACCTTGCCCTTGCCGTATTTGGCCTGTGCATTACGCATCGCCTCGACCATCAGCACGCTCGCGACCAGGCCGCGCACATACATCACGTTACCGACACGATCCAATTCTTTTAGGCTGCCCTTACCGTTCTTGTAGAGCTTGGTCTGAATTTCTTCAAGCAGCGGAAAGTCGCCCGGGCTGGTGAAGCTCATGGTCTGGAAACCTTTTGCGGCATCACCTGCTGGTTCAGTATCCTCCTCAGAGCCGGCCCACCACACGCCAATCATTTTCTCGCGCGGGAAGCCATTGCGCTGTGCTGTTTTCAAGCCCACCGCGCTCATCACACCAAAGGTCCACATGATCACGTAGTCAGGGTTTGCCTGGCGAATTTGCAGCCATTGCGATTGCTGCTCATTACCCGGCGGCGTGATTGGAATCTTGATCAGCTCAAAGCCCCATTTAGCGGCTTCCGCCTCGAGCACAGGCAGTGGCTCTTTGCCATAGGCAGAGTCGTGATAAAGATGGACGATCTTCTTGCCTTTGAGCTTGTCCATGCCGCCCGACTTTTCGCCAAGGTAAAACACCATGGAGGCTGCTTGATTCCAATAGTTCGTGACCAGCGGGAAAACCCAAGGGAATACTTTGCCGTTGGCTGCATCGGAGCGTCCGTAGCCTAGGGTCGTCATCGGGATCTTGTCTTTGCTAACCCGATCAAGAATGCCGTAAGCAATACTGGTCGAGAGTGGCTCAACCGTGGCGGCTTTTCCTTTCAAGCGCTCGTAGCATTCGACACCGCGCGAGGGGTTGTACTCTGTCTCGCACTCTTCCCACACCAGTTTCACACCATTGATACCGCCGTTTGCGTTCACCAGTGTCATGTAGTCGATCATGGCGCCGTAAAACGAGGTGCCCTGCGACCCATACGGGCCAACGCGATACGACAGCAGCGGCACGTACTGCTCCTGCGCCCAAGCGAAACTACTGGCACCGAGCAACGCAGCGCTCAGTAGTAAGGATTTAATCAACTTCATGCTGTCCTCCTAGTTGAACGTAAAACCTATTAGTGCGGGAAAGGCCACAAGCGCAGCTTTTCTTTAGCGATTTGCCACAGCCTTGCCAAGCCGAGTGGCTCGACAATCAAGAAGAAAATAATCATTGCGCCAAACAGCATCAGCTCAACATTTGACGCCACTGCAGTTGAAATACGCAGCATATGTGCCAGGTAGTTCAGCACAATCGGCAGCAGCACGATAAAGCCGGCACCTAGAAATGAGCCAAGGATGGAACCAAGGCCGCCGATCATTACCATGAACAGAATACGAAACGACAAGTCCAGACTGTAAGCCTCCGGTTCAACCGTGCCTAAGTAAGCGTAGGCATACAGTGCGCCTGCGACACCACAGAAAAACGAGCTGACCGCGAATGCCAGTAGCTTTGTCTGCAGCTGACGAATACCAATGACTTCTGCCGCCACATCCATATCGCGAATCGCCATCCAGCAGCGACCGATATTGGAGCGCACCATGTTTTTCGCAGCCAAGGCCAGTACACTGACAACGCCAAGAACCAGTAGATATTTCAACACCGGCGTATCGAAGTGATAGCCCAGTATCTCAATCTGCTGTGCAGTGATCACACCCGAAGACGAGTAGTTGGTGAACCAACGTATCTTGGTCAACGCCCACACGACGAAGAATTGCGTGGCCAAGGTGGATGCCGAGAGATAAAAACCACGCACGCGCAGGGACGGCAAGCCGAACACGATACCAACAGCAGCAGCGCACACCCCGCCCAGAATAAACGCCACCAAAATCGGCATACCCGGCACGCGCAGTACGAAATTGTAGGTACTGAAGGCACCCACTGCCATGAATGCCGCCGAGCCAAGCGATACCTGACCGGCGTAACCGGTCAGAATATTTTGGCCCAGCGCCGCCAGCGAGAAAATCAGGAACGGCACCAGGATGGCCGATAGCAGATAGGGTGTCGCAAATTGCGGTACCACTATGAAAGCGATCAGCAGCAAAACGACGATACCGATCCGGTCTTGACGGATCGGGAAGATTTGCCCGTCGGCCGCATAGCTGGTTTTAAATTGTCCGGCTTCTCTGTAAAGCATGTGCTTTCCGAAATGTTTTTACCTTGTCAGCGCCCGCTCGATACCTGTATCAAGGGCGCGTGTTTCAAGTCAGTATGTTCAAGTTTTTAATTCAAAATATTCAAACCAGGTTTTACACACGACGGATAATTTTCTCGCCGAATAAGCCCTCTGGACGCACCAGCAGGAACAGCAGCGCAAGCACATAAGGGAACCAGCCCTCAATGCCGCCGCCAACGAACGGTCCGATATAAACTTCGGCCAGCTTCTCGGAGGCGCCAATAATCAAGCCGCCTATGATGGCGCCCGGCACCGACGTAAAGCCACCCAGAATCAATACCGGGAGTGCTTTCAATGCGACGAAGGTCAGTGAAAACTGCACGCCATTGCGCGCGCCCCACAGCATGCCGGCGACCAGCGCAACGAAGCCTGCCACACCCCACACAATGCCCCAGATCTGTTGCAGCGGGATACCCACCGCTAACGCCGCTTGGTGATCATCGGCGACTGCGCGTAGCGCTCGTCCGACCGAGGTGCGCGAGAAAAACAGCGCCAGCGCGGTGACCAGCAGCGCGCATATGGCGGCCGAGGTCACATCAAATTTCGATACCAGAATATTGAAGTTGTTCATCAGGCTCTCAAGCGGGACATCTTCAATGCCCAGATCCAGCCGCTTCACCTCAGCGCCCCACAACAGCTGCGCTAGCCCTTCAATAAAAAAAGACAGGCCAATGGTGGCCATGAATAATGAGATTTCCGATTGGTTGACGAGGGGCCGCAGCACTACCCGCTCGATCGATAGCGCCAGCACCCACATCACCGCCATCGTCGCGATAATCGCCACCCACAGTGGCCAGCCGAACTCGGTGAGCGATACGCAAGTCAGCGCAGCAAAAAACAGCATCGAGCCTTGCGCAAAATTGAATACGCCCGAGGCTTTGTAGATCAGCACATAGCCGAGCGCCACTAGCGCATACATCACGCCAGACAGCAGGCCGCCGATCAAGACTTCGAAAAAAAAGTTAATGTTCAATGCGCCACCCCTAAATAAGCATTGATCACTTCTTGGTTGTTCCGAACCTCATCCGGCGTGCCGTCGCCGATTTTCTTGCCGTAGTCGAGCACAACGACGCGATCCGAGATATCCATCACCACGCCCATGTCATGCTCAATCAGCACGATGGTGGTGCCGAACTGATCATTCACATCCAGAATGAAGCGGCACATGTCTTGTTTTTCTTCGACGTTCATGCCCGCCATAGGCTCGTCGAGTAGAAGAATTTGCGGCTCAGCCGCAAGCGCGCGCCCGAGCTCGACCCGTTTTTGCAGACCATACGGCAGCCGACCGACTGGCGTCTTACGAATATGCTGAATCTCGAGGAAGTCGATGACTTCCTCTACTTTGACCCGATGCTCAATTTCTTCGCGTTGCGCCGGACCGATATAAAGCGCTTGCAGCAAGAAGTTCGATCGCATTTTTAAATTACGGCCGGTCATGATGTTGTCGAGCACCGACATGCCGCGGAACAGCGCAATATTCTGGAACGTACGTGCGATACCGCTTTTGGCGGCGGCATAGGTATTCATGTCGCGGCGGTGCTCACCGCGGTAAATAATCTCGCCTTGCTGCGGACGATAGACACCATTAATCACGTTCAGCATCGAGCTTTTTCCGGCGCCATTGGGGCCGATGATGGCGCGAATCTCATGCTCGCGTATATCAAAAGAGATGTCGGTTAGTGCTCGAACGCCGCCGAACGACAGCGAAATATTGCGCAGGTCGAGAATAACGTCGCCGATTTTGCGGCTGCTGGTTTGGCTTTGCATCATGCCGCCTGACGCGCGCCGGCGCTGCTAAACGTTTTTACATCACGAATTTCAAGATCGGCAGAGATCATGCCCTGACGACCATCTTCAAACTTCACTTGTGTCTCGATATATTGGCGCTGCTTGCCGTCATACAGTGCATCGATCAGTATCGCGTATTTCTGCGCGATGAAACCACGACGCACTTTGCGCGTGCGGGTCAGCTCGTCATCATCCGGGTCGAGCTCTTTGTGCAGAATCAGGAATCGATGTATTTGAGAGTTGGATAGCAGGGTGTCGTGCGCGAGATCGGCGTTAACTTTCTCAACGCACTCAGCGATCAGATCATACACAGCGTTTTGTCCGGCTAAATCAGCGTAGCCGCTGTACGGCAAGTTGCGTCGCTCGGCCCAGTTACCGACGGCTTCCATGTCAATGTTAATAAATACATTGCAGCTGGCGCGACCATCGCCGAAGGCTACAGCCTCTTTGATGAAGGGGAAGAATTTCAGCTTGTTCTCGATATACTTCGGCGCAAACATGGTGCCATCTGCCATGCGACCGACATCTTTGGCGCGATCGATGATTTTCAGATGCCCATCGCTATCAAAGAAACCGGCATCACCGGTGTGAAAGTAGCCCTCCGCATCAATCGCCTCGGCAGTATCTTCGGGGCGCTGGTAGTACTCGATCATCAGACCGGGTGAACGCACCAGTACCTCGCCACTATCGGCAATTTTTACTTCCACGCCATCCATTGGTTTGCCAACCGAGTCCAGCTTGACATCACCCGAGCGTTGCATGCACACCGTGACGCAGGTCTCGGTCATACCGTACAGCTGCTTCAGATTGATGCCAATCGAGCGATAGAAATCGAATAAATCCGGCCCGATTGCCTCGCCACCGGTGTAAGCCACGCGTATGCGCGACATACCCAACACATTTTTCAAAGGGCCATACACCAGTAGCTCGCCTAGCCCGTACAGCAACCGATCGCTGAGTGACACATCAGCATTGCCGTCGAGTAGCTTCAAGCCTGCGCGTCTTGCAACCTTCATGAAGTAATGAAACATTGCGCGCTTGATCGCGCTGGCATCTTCAATACGAATCATTACTTGCGTTAGCGTGTTCTCATACACACGCGGCGGCCCGAAATAATAGGTGGGCCCTATTTCGCGCAAATCGGTGCCGACAGTTGATGGCGACTCCGGGCAGTTGAGGCAGAAGCCGACGATATTTGAGAGTGCATACGAATACAGAAAGTCACCCACCCAGGCCAGCGGCAAGTAGCACAGGATTTCATCATCTGCCGATAACTGATCGAACGCGGCCAGGGTGTGGCCAGTGGCGATCAGCGCCCGATGAGAATGACAAACCCCTTTAGGTCGGCCAGTCGTGCCAGAGGTGTACAGCATGACGGCCACATCGTCGGTGCGTCCTGCATCGACTTCTTTTTGAAAGAAATCGGGGTGGCTGTCGTGATAGCGACTACCGAGTACTTGCACGTCGTCGAAGGCGTGCAAGCCGGGCTGCGTGTAGTTACGTAGACCGCGCGGATCGTCGTAGATGATGTGCGATAAGCCCGGCACGGTGGCGCGCGCCTCGAGTAGCTTGTCGACCTGCTCCTGATCTTCGACGATAGCGAAATCGATACCGGCGTTCTCAAGCACGTAGGCCATGTCGGCCGCAGGCGCATCTTGATAGAGCGGTACGGCAATACCACCGAGTGATTGCGCTGCTGCCATTGCCATGTAAAGCCGCGGTCGATTGTCGCCAATAATGGCGAGATTCATGCCGCGCCGAAAGCCGAGTTGCGCCAAGCCGCAGGCAAAACTGCTGACCTCCTTGACGGCTTGTGCCCATGTAA
Organism: Burkholderiaceae bacterium; assembly: GCA_018882935.1. Lineage (GTDB taxonomy): Bacteria > Pseudomonadota > Gammaproteobacteria > Burkholderiales > Burkholderiaceae_D > Pernthalerella. Next base: position 47,082 of record VERA01000007.1, read on the forward strand.
TGGTTTGCCAGATTCCGAGATCTTTTTCCCGGAAGGCAGCGTGATGCGGGCGCGTGACAGCGTGTTGCAACATGAGCCGGGGAAAGGTTTCCGCCGACCGCTCGTTTGTCTCCACCATGGCGATCTGTTGGGCTAACGCCTGCCGCCTCGTAGGCGCTGGCGATAATTATTTTGTGAAATACGGCCAAGCAATGCACTGGCCTATCGCCCGATCATAACCGACTCAACATGCCCTGAGCATCGCATTAACAGCAATACAGTCGGATTTCCATTTTGCATCGCAACATATCGCGGACTGAAATCAGTCAGCCGCCATGTGCAGATTTCAGACGCCGCCTAGTAGCCCAGCCAGCCAATTTATGCGTCGGCGGCAAACAACCAAATCATTATCAATTTATAAACTCTCAATAAAATCATGTCCAGCTGCAACTGTGTGCGAACCATCCGCAGCGAGTCGCTTGTTATTTTATTAATGAAAAGGATGTCAAATGAAAAAAATCATTTTGCCGGCGCTGCTCGGTGCCGTGCTGTGCTCCCCGTGGCCAGCTCTTGCCGAGAGCGCTTACCTTAAACTCGGCATTGGCCAGTCGCGATACAGCGACTCGATCGACACCATGAGGGAGCGAGCCTTGACCGTAGCCTATGGTGCTGCGCTGGACGCAACCTGGGGTTATGAGCTGGGTTACGTGCATTTCGGTGATATCGACGTGGGTGTACCCGGACTGGTCACGGCGGGTTTGCGCTCACAAGCCTTCTACGGCGCAGGGGTCGCCAATATGTCGCTGAATTCTGCCACTCGCGCCTACACCAAGGTCGGTTTGGCGATCGTTAATACCAAACTCAGTGTAGCGGCGGGTCAGCAATACACGGGCGATAGGCCCGGAAACGCGACTAACTTGATGGCTGGGGTCGGCGTCGACTATCAGCTCTCGCCGCAAATTGCCGCCAACATCGAGTACCAATATTTCGGCGCCGTCGATCGGGTGCCCCTAAACCTGAGCTCGTGGACTGTGGGGCTACGCTACGGATTCTGATTCCCGCAGCTCTGCTACCGCTTGCTGCAGCGCGCCAGAGATCAAAGGGTCAGCGGGCGTATGCGTGCCCCGCTCGACCCACATCAAGCGCGCGTTCGGGTTTGCTTCTTTCAGTTTGATGGCGTTTTCCGGCGGGCAGATCAGGTCGTGCGTGCCGTGAATAATCAGCATGGGTTTGTCGCGCATCGCGGCCGCCGCCTGCAGCAGATCGGCTTCCGTACAAAAACAATGTTGCGACAGGTAGTGCGCCTGCAAGCGGTATTTGCCCAGCGTGCGCGCTGAAACCGGCTGGTGGGGTTTGTCCGATTCATCTGGACCTGCCAAGCTCGCAGGCGAATCCAGCTTACCTTCCATGGCGCGCATCAGCGCGTTCTCGTAATTGCTCCAGCGCCGCGCGGCGTCACTGGCTGCGCCGTTATCGCTGCCCAGCAGCGCAAGACATAGCGTGCCAAGCACATCGTTTTGCTGGGCCTCGCTCCATCCCTCGGTGAGTTGCGCCCATGCGTGCGGCACCATGGCGCGCAGCGATTGAAAAAACCACTGCAGCTCACGCGCACTTGCCAAAAAACTACCGCGCAGAACCAAGCCCCTGATGCGGTCAGCGTGTTGGGCGGTGTAGAGCAGCGCCAGTGTCGCACCCCACGACCCACCCACCACCATCCAACGATCAATACCCAGGTGGGACCGAATATGCTCGATGTCAGCGACCAGCCGCTGACTGGTGTTGTTGACCAGCTCTCCGTGCGGCAACGACTGCCCGGAGCCGCGCTGATCGAAAAGCACGACGCGTTGCCGACTCAGGTCGAACCACTCGATGACTGATGGCGACGTGCCGCTACCCGGGCCGCCGTGCAGCACCACCGCGGCAGGTGCCGTTGGCTTGCCGTATTGTGCCAAGTACAGACGATGACCATCGCCTGTGTCTAACATCTGCTGATCGTAGGCGCTGGCAGGCATGCTCTTTTTTTTGGTGTCGGCGATAGAATGACGCGGTTGCGCACTCGGAGATGAGTAAAGAAAAACAGCGAGCGCTGTGACCAAGATCGGCGAAAACGCTGCAGCCACAAGGCAAATCGGTGACACAGCGCGATCAACAGCCACCGCCGATTATGCACTGGTATCCGGCCAAAGCTGTGCCGTGCTCGTAGTTTTGCATCGAGAGCGGCGTAACAACAGTGCGTTTGGCTCGCCGTTGTGCGCAGCGACGCCTAAACGCACCCATGAAAACACACTCCTGAAAATCATGAAAATTTTGGTACTTGGCTCCGCCGCCGGCGGCGGTTTCCCGCAATGGAATTGCAACTGCCCGAACTGTGCGGGTGTGCGAAAGGGCAGCATCAATGCAAAGCCGCGTACGCAATCATCCATTGCCGTGTCAGCCAACGGCACTGATTGGGTATTGATTAATGCTTCGCCCGATATCCTGCAGCAGATCCGGTCGAACCCTGCGCTACAGCCAGCGCGTGCGATTCGTGACTCTGGTATTGCAGCAGTGATGGTGATGGATGCGCAAATTGATCACATCACTGGATTACTCATGCTGCGCGAAGGTCGCAAGAAAATGAATCTGTATTGCACAGAATCGGTATGGGACGACTTGAACCACGGACTTCCGCTAGCCAAGGTTCTGTCGCACTACTGTGGTGTGGAGCGTCATGCGATCGACGGCCTCTCCGCAGATGAAACACACTTTGCGCCGATTGAGGTTCCGGGCATTGAGGGTATTCGTTTTCATCCGATGCCATTGAAGAGCAAGGCGCCGCCTTACTCACCCCATCGTAACAATCCGGGCCCGGGTGACAACAACGGCCTCATGATTGAAAGTAAAACGACCGGCAAGAAAGTGTTTTATGCGCCCGGTCTCGGTGAGATCGAGCCACACGTGCTGCAAGCGATGCAGCAGGCCGATTGTGTTTTAGTCGATGGCACGGTGTGGACTGGCGATGAAATGATCACGCTGGGCCTCACACAAAAAACGGCTGCGGATATGGGGCACCTGCAAGTGTCTGGCCCTGGCGGCATGATCGAAGTCCTCGACGGCATCGGCGCGCGTCGCAAGGTGCTTATTCACATCAACAACACCAACCCCATCCTGAATGAAGACTCGTCCGAGCGCGCCGTGCTGGCGCAGCACGGTATCGAAGTCGCCTTCGACGGAATGGAAATTGAACTCTGAGGAATGCCATGAACGCACCCACAATACTGGAAGACCAACTACCCTGGAGCCGCGAAGAATTCGAGGCGAAGCTGCGCGCCAAAGGCGACAACTACCATATCAATCATCCGTTCAATATTCGGATGAATGAGGGCAAGCTGACCCCAGATCAAATCCGAGGCTGGGTGATTAACCGCTTCTACTATCAGATGATGATCCCGATTAAAGACGCGGCGATCATGTCGAATTGCCCGGATCGCGAGGTGCGTCGTAAGTGGGTTGATCGCATTCTTGATCATGACGGTTATGGCGAAAAAGAAGGCGGTATTGAGGCGTGGTCACGGCTCGGTGACGCAGTTGGTATTCCGCGTGACGAGCTATGGTCGCTGAAGAAAGTAGTGCCCGGTGTGAAATTCGCGGTGGATGCCTATGTCAATTTTGCGCGTCATCGGCCATGGCAAGAGGCGGTATGTTCATCGTTGACCGAGATGTTCGCGCCAAAGATTCATAAGGACCGACTCGCGAACTGGCCGACGCATTATCCGTGGGTAAAAGACGAGGGCCTTGCCTACTTCCGTAGCCGGGTACCACTCGCGCTGCGCGATGTAGAGCATGGCTTGCAAGTCACGCTTGAGTACTTTACGACCCGTGAGCAGCAAGAGCGCGCGCTCGAGATTTTGCAATTCAAACTAGACGTGCTGTGGCAAATTTCGGATGCGATTGAAAAGGCGTACCCATGAGCGCGCCCATGATTGATCTTGCTAGTAAGCCAAAACTGGCGAAGCTGTTTCGCATGCAGTACGAAGAGGCGCAGCAAAGCTGGGTACTGCTTTACCCGGAAGGTATGGTGCAGCTGAACCAGAGCGCATCAGAGATTTTGAAGCGCTGCAACGGTGAGCGTGATGTACATGCAATTGTTGCGGACCTTGAGCAAACCTTTAACGCCCAAGGCTTGGAGAAAGATGTGACTGCATTTTTGGAAATTGCTACTGAGCGAGGCTGGATTGTCTGAGACTAAAAAAATAGCGCCGCCCCTCTGGCTGTTGGCAGAGATTACGTATCGCTGTCCGCTGCACTGCGTGTTTTGCTACAACCCGCTCAATTATGCGGCGAATAAAAAAGAGCTCAGCACCGAGCAGTGGAAAGACGTGTTGCGTCAGGCACGCAAACTTGGCGCAGCGCAGTTGGGCTTTTCCGGCGGCGAGCCACTGGTGCGCGATGATCTTGAAGAGTTAATCGGCGAGGCCCATCAGCTGGGTTATTACACCAACCTGATCACCTCGGGCGTGGGAATGACCGAAGCGCGCATTTCGAAGATGAAAGAACTCGGGCTGGATCATATCCAGCTGTCATTCCAGGATTCGACCAAGGAAATGAATGATTTCTTGTCGAGTACGAAAACCTTCGATCTGAAGTCGCGCGTTGCAGCGCTGATCAAAAAATATGATTACCCAATGGTGCTGAATGTCGTGCTGCACCGGTACAACCTCGATCATATCGGCCGCATCATTGAGATGGCGGTTGAGATGGGTGTGGAATATCTCGAGCTCGCTAATACTCAGTATTACGCTTGGGCCAGCGTGAATCGTGAGCAACTGATGCCTACACGCGAGCAGCTGGTGCGTGCCGAGGCAACGGTTCAAGAGTACCGTGCCAAGCTCGGCAATAAGCTGAAGCTGCTGTTCGTGGTGCCGGATCTGTTTGAAGACAAACCGAAGGCCTGCATGAACGGTTGGGGCTCGGTATTTTTCGCTGTCGCGGCCGATGGTAGTGCCTTGCCTTGCCATGCAGCGCAGTCAATTCCAGGGCTCACTTTCCCGAATGTGACTGAGCAGTCACTGCATGACATTTGGCACCATAGCGATGCTTTTAATGCGTTCCGTGGCTACGAATGGATGAAAGAGCCTTGCCGGTCTTGCCCGGAAAAAGAAAAAGACTTTGGCGGGTGCCGTTGCCAAGCCTTTGCACTCACAGGCGACGCGCGCAACGCCGATCCAGTGTGCGGCAAGTCGCCACAGCATGATGTGGTGAAGCAGATCGTGCTGCAAACAAATAATCGGCCGGTAGAGGAAAAGCCGCTGGTGTTTCGCAATGATATGAATTCAGTGCGGTTCGCCGCAGAAGCCGAGAAGCAGACGTCTTGATCCTTGGCGCAGCCTTTTAAGTGTGGCGGCAGCGCGTGCGGTGAATTAACCGCCGCGCGCCGATTTGATCAGGCCGCGTTGTGGGTCATAGCCAGCAGCAGCGATCCAGTAAAACAGCAAGGTACACGCCAGCACCACCCAAATCGATCCTGTGAATTGCCCATACAACGCATAGCGCACCGATTCAACTGCGTGCGTGAATGGGTTTAACGAAGAAATCTGATAAATCCAATGGGCGCCCGCATCGCGCATGCGGCCGATGGGGTACAAGGCCGACGACAAGAAGAACATCGGGAAGATAACGAAGTTCATCGTGCCGGCAAAATTTTCCAGCTGACGGATATACACCGACAGCATCAAACCAAACGCCGACAACATCAGCGCCCCGGCAATCAGCGCAGGCAGCGAGGTCAGTAGCTGCCATGGTGAGAGGCCGATTTGCCAGATCACCACCAGAATCATGAACGCGAGCGCTTGCAGTACCGACAAGAACGCACCGCCCATCAACTTACACGCCAACAGATAAGCGCGCGGCAGTGGCGCGGTCAGCAGCAAACGCATGACACCCATCTCGCGGTCGTACACCATCGCCAGCGATGATTGCATGCCGTTGAACAGACACACCATCAACGCCAGACCCGGCACCATGTACAGCCGATAATCCAGCGCCGCATCAAACGGCATCACGGTGCCAAGGTCTGGCATTTGACGAAAGCCTGCGGCAAACACCACCATCCAGAGCAGCGGGCGCACGAGCGACGATGCGAGCCGACCGGGTTGCCGTAAAAATTTATGCACTTCACGCCCGGCCACGGCGGCGAGTGCCAGGCGCGCATGCAGCAGCCTCATGCTTTTGCCTCCACCTTGGTCAGCTGAAGAAATGCATCCAGCAGCGAGTCTTTACCCGCTTGCTTGAGTAGCGCTTTGGCATCGCCATTGAAACGCACCGTGCCGGCGGCCATCACCACGATGCGGTCTGCCGCTTCTGCTTCATCGACCAGGTGCGTTGCCCACAGCACGCCCATCGCGCGCTCACGGCACAGCGCTTTGACATCCGCAATAATCGCCGCACGAGATGCGGGATCAATACCCACAGTGGCCTCATCCATCAGCAGCAACTGCGGTTGTGACAGCAGTGCGCGCGCTAATTCAACTTTGCGCCGCGTACCGCCGGACAGATTGCGGCAGGTATCGTTGGCGCGATCGGTCAAATTGAATCGTTGCAGCCAGTGGGTAATCCGTTGCTGCGCCTCGCTACGCGGGATGCCATGCAGATCGGTCTGAAACCGCAAGTTGGCGTGCACCGTTAAATCGAGGTCGAGCGCCGGCTGCTGAAACACGATGGATAAATCTGCCAGTGCTTTGATCGGCTCATGTCCGATGTCGTGACCCATCACCCGAGCGCTACCCCCGTCAGCGACGAACAAGCCGGACAGCATTTGAAATAGCGTCGATTTACCCGCGCCGTTCGGCCCCAGCAGCGCGACAAACTCGCCCGCAGCGACAGAAAAGCTGACGCCATCGACTGCCTTACGCGTACCGAAATGTTTGCTCAGCTGGTCAATGACCAAAGGGTCGGGGAAGAGCGTTGTCACGAGACGTCCAATTATTTTTTTGTGGCCGGATTGTAGCGGCAGCGGCGATTTCGCGTTTTGCCTGGCTGACTTCGATCTGAGTAGTACCTGAGTGAATCCGGCGCTTGCGCGCCCGAATGAGGCAAGGGATCACGACGATCTACTGAGTCGTCATGCGCTGGCTACTCAGCGGACAAGACAGTCGATGTAAGCTGTTCCCAGGGGCGACGTGCTTGCCAATGCGTTTTCCATGCTGGCGGGATGACGAGCGCGAAAGCGCCAAGATCGGTCACCAACTCGCCAAGCGCAGCACCGCGCACCACCACGCCCGTCGTGAGCGCCTCGAAGCGGCTGCTGATCTCTTCTTGCACCAGCGGCTTGAGCAAATCTTCGTTGTGCCGCCACACGCTGCCGCCGACCAAAATCGCTTCGGTATCGAGGATGGTCACCAGGTTGTACAGTGCGCGTCCGAACCAGCGCGCGGCATACGCTACCGTTGCCAAGGATTCAGTATTACCTCGGCGCGCTGCTGAAAAAACATCGGCCAGTGGTTTGCCGAGTCGCTTCTCGACATTGCGCCCGCCGAGTAATCCTTCCAGATCACCTTGATTGCCGCAGCCACAGACACCGGCTTCAGCATCGGTGAGCAGCATGTGACTGGCATGTCCCGCATTATTTGCTTTGCCGTTCAGAATATGACCATCAACGCACAGGCCAAAGCCAATACCGGTGCTCCAAGTGGCGTAAATGGAATTCGCAGGCGCTTCACCAAAGGCGCGCTCACCGTGCAGCCCAGCGACGCAATCATTGACAATGCTTACCGTGGAAAAGCGCTCACGCAGCACCGATTCCAACGGCAGAAATGTCCAGTCATTGGGTAAATCCTCGCCATTGGGCAAGCCACCGCAGATATTCGGCGGCATGAAACCGAGCAGACCATCACGCAGCGCAAATGGCCCGCAACTGCTCACACCGACACTGACAATAGATGAAGCATTGATGCCAAGCTTGTTGCAGCAAGCATCTATCATTCGCAAGCTTTGGCGCGCGATGGTGTCAGGTTCGCCGGAGCGCTCGGTGGCTTGCGTTAACCGCAGCAGTGGGCCGCTCGCATCCGCGATGCAAGCGGCCATCTTGGTGCCGCCGATATCGAGCGCGGCAAGATACATAGATTAGGTACGCAGCGGCTTGTAGCGAATGCGCTTGGGCTTGGCACCTTCCTCACCCAGACGCTTCTTCTTGTCGGCTTCATATTCTTGGTAATTACCGTCGAAGAAAACGACTTGTGATTCGCCTTCGAACGCCAGGATATGCGTTGCTATACGATCAAGGAACCAGCGATCATGTGAAATCACCAGCACGCTGCCGGCAAACTCAAGTAACGCATCTTCCAGTGCGCGCAGCGTTTCAACATCCAGATCATTCGAGGGTTCATCCAGCAGCAGTACGTTACCGCCTTGCATGAGCGTTTTAGCGAGATGCAGACGACCACGCTCACCACCCGACAGGTTACCAACGATTTTTTGTTGGTCCGCGCCCTTGAAGTTAAAGCGCCCGAGGTAAGCGCGCGAAGGCATTTCGAACCGGCCTACCGTAATCAGGTCGGCGCCACCGGCGACATCGTCGAATACAGATTTTTTGTTATCCAGCTCGGCGCGCGATTGATCGACGACCGATACCTTGACGGTCGGCCCGACCACAATCTCACCGGAATCAGGCTGCTCTTTACCGCTGATCATGCGAAATAGCGTTGATTTACCCGCACCGTTCGGACCGATGATGCCCACAATCGCGCCGGGTGGAATTTTGAACGACAGATTGTCGATCAGCAGGCGGTCACCAAAACCCTTGCTGACACCTTTGAACTCGATGACTTCATTGCCCAAGCGCTCAGCGACCGGGATGAAAATTTCCTGTGTTTCGTTACGCTTCTGATATTCGTATTCAGACAATTCATTAAAACGCGCGATACGCGCCTTGCTTTTTGCTTGTCGTCCTTTCGGGTTTTGTCTGACCCACTCCAGCTCTTTCTTGAGCGCTTTTTGGCGTGCAGATTCGGTTGCCTCTTCTTGTTTCAGCCGGCCTTCTTTTTGCTCTAGCCAGGAAGAGTAATTACCTTTCCATGGAATGCCATGGCCACGATCGAGTTCAAGTATCCATTCGGCGGCATTGTCGAGGAAGTAGCGATCGTGGGTGATCGCCACAACCGTGCCGGAGAATCGCTGAAGGAATTGCTCAAGCCAGTCGACGGATTCTGCGTCAAGGTGGTTAGTAGGCTCATCAAGTAGCAACATGTCCGGCTGCGATAGCAGCAGCTTGCACAGCGCCACGCGGCGTTTTTCGCCACCCGACAGCACACCGACCTTGGCATCCCATGGCGGCAGTCGGAGTGCATCCGCGGCCACCTCGAGTTGCAACTCCAGATTGCCACCATCCGCCGCAGCGATAATTGCCTCGAGTCGTTCCTGCTCTTTGGCCAGCGCATCAAAGTCCGCATCCGGCTCGGCGTATGCCGCGTACACCTGTTCCAGCTTGGCCCGCGCTTCAAACGCCTCGCCCAAGCCGCTTTCGACTTCCTGTCGCACGGTCATTTCCGGGTTGAGCTCAGGTTCTTGCGGCAGGTGACCGATTTTCAGATTCGGCATTGGCACCGCATCGCCCTCGATATCTTTGTCGATACCGGCCATGATTTTCAGCAGTGTCGATTTGCCAGAGCCGTTCAGGCCCAGCACGCCGATTTTTGCGCCGGGGAAGAAGGAGAGTGAAATATCTTTCAGGATTTGACGCTTGGGCGGAACGATCTTGCCCACGCGATGCATTGTGTAGACGTAATTAGCCATGAATGTGCTTACCAGATGGGGTGAGTTCGCAGCAGGACGCTGCAACAACAAGAGAGGATACCCGAAGCACAGCAGGATGCCAGTATTCGTAATCTACACCGCCCGCTCACCGACCGTCATAGACGCCACTGGCTGGCGCACCGGCCGGGTCCCAACAAGGCCAGCACGGGGGAGAGGGCCTTTATGTAGCTTGCCTCGGCCACGTGAATAGCGGCGAAATCGCCACAGATTGCTGAGGTTTTCCCACTTTTCACCCAGAAAAAGTCGAGCAAATGTCCGGTAATAGAACTGGCGTATCTAGGAGTCCACCGATCGGCATGTTCGTTTGGCGAACATTCCGATCAACTCATTTCCTGCCATCATGAACCCAAATCATAAACACTCAAACTACCGACTCAACCTTAACCAAAAGAATTTTCCATCGTTGTCGGCATCTACGGCTCCAACCTCGACAGCCCAACCGCTGCCACCGCAACAGCCGCAACCGTCAATGACCACAAAATCCGGGACGAATGCAAGTTTACTCGGCTCGTCTAGTCAAGACGCTTTACCCCCTGATTCGTTCGGCTCATCAAGCTCATCAAGCTTATCGACCTATCCGGCTTTCTCAAGTGCTTCGACTTCCCCAGCCTCATCAACAAGTTTTGCAGTACCGGTAGTACTGCCGAGCGCTACCTCATCGCCGGGGCAGGAAAAAAACATTCAACAGGGAGTTAAACTTGCAGAAAAGCTGATGAATGAAATAAGTGAATTTTTATTAGATCCTTCCACAGAAAAATTCATAACAACGAGTCAGTTGGTCAAAGACTGCATAGAAAACGATGGTTTTAAGCAGATTGCGACGGACTCGCAAGACATACCTACCACTAAAACACTTGCGATAAACATCATCAAATTTTTTGATGAGGCTACAAAATCAAGCAGCGTATTACCTGAAAGCCAACCAGTACCACTTGCAGATATCGCAAAAGCGAGCTACGGATTAGAGGCTTGTGTTAAGTGGGATAAACACCAACAGGTTTTTGAAAATAATGACTGGAAGATACTGCGCCCAGCCGTTTGCGGTCTTATGCGCAAAATGATGAATAAAATTCATAGTGACGATTTATATGTTTTAGCTACCAGGGGAAATGTTGGGCACCTATTAGCCTTGCTTGCGTGGATTAATCTTGGAACTAACTACCGAGTACCAGATTTTGGCAAGCAGGCTAATCCTAAAGATGGATCTGAAGACATAAACTTGCTTTACGGATTTTCTAAAAAAAATGGCTATCCAAGTCTCATAGAGTTTACGAACAGCATAATCAATGGTTTATTGGGCGCTAGCCAAGCGTTTTTCGATACCCGACAGTTTTGCAAGATGGTGATGCAACTAGGGCGTATGATCAACGATGGCAATTTGTTACTGATAGAAAGCGAAAAGACTCCCCAGGTAAATCCCACTAAGTTGGCAGATCAGCTTGTGCGAATATCCAATTCGCTACATCTGAAACAATATAGGGAATTTGATCACAATCATAGTCCCGATTATGTGAATCCTGTCGCCGTAACTAATCTGTGTAGCGGCCTGTATATATTCTTCCTCAAAGGAATCCTTGATTGGAAAAATGAAAATCACCTGAAGATCGCAGTAAAGACCGCAAGCTTTATCAAGAAAGCCTCTACACAACCTAAAGCGGATAAACACTTCATCCGTGAGTGTAGAGTTTTTCTAAAGCAGGCGCTTAATAATGTACCGCAAGACTCAAGCCAATCATTCAACGAGGCATTAAACGCGCTGAATGAGCTAAAACAAAGGTTGTATTGAACCCCGGGACAGCAGTAAAACAAGCCAAGATAGTCGTAAAACAGGCTGCCATCATACATAGGCTTTGAGCAGTTTGATAAAAAACTACTGCTATCCCGCTAGCCCGGATTCGCCTGGTACTCACCAGGCGATTTTTTTCTAGTTGGCGCTTAGCGTTATGCCCCGGGCCAAGCTGTCGACTGAATAGATAAGCAAACCTGACCAAATTAGCGCAAAGCCTGCAAGCTTCAAGCCG
>VERA01000008.1 GCA_018882935.1 Burkholderiaceae bacterium
CCGCCACAAATAATGGTGTGGATCAAATCCAAAAATTTAAAGCGGGTGCCGGTGGCGATATCTTGGATTTTTCCGCCTTCCTTACTAAAACCGGCACCGGAAATGTCAAGACGCTTGTAGGAAGCGCGCCCACGGCCACTGGCGCAAAATGGGCCAGCAGTGATGTGGTGGTGGTTGAGGGCTCAGGCTTGACAACGCCCGAGGCAGTGGCAAACCTGTTCGATGATGATGGAGCCGGCACCGGCACCGGCGTTTTGGCGACACCTACTACGGTTTCCAAAGCGGTGGTGATTACCGCAGATGTTACCGGTGATGCATACGTTTGGTACCTAGTTAAGGGCGGAAATATCAGCGCAACTGTCAACGAAAACTCAGTGATTGCCGCAGCTGATATCACGCTGGTTGGTATCTTGGAGGGCGTGAACAGTCTGGTTCTGGTGCCGATGGTCGCTGGGAATTTGGGATAGCAACAAGCCGCTGCGGCTTTCTCGACTGGAAAACCAAGCATCTATAGCAAGGCATTAACTCCCCGTTGGTTTCCAAATGTAATTTCCGCTGACCCGCCCTCGGCGCGGGCGTAGCTTCAAAGCTCAGCGTACATTACCCGGGAGTTGTCATGGTCACCACCGCTTCGAAAGCGCCCGCCTACGCGGCTGCGCTGCTCACCTTAGCCCCATTGCTCGCTCATGCGCAGTCGCAGGAAATGGCCAGAGTCATTTCCAGCACGCCGGTGGTCACACAGGTCGCGTCACCTCAACAAGTCTGCACACAAAGCCAAGTCTTGACGACTACTCCCAAGTCCGGGGTGGGGTCATTGCTGGGCGCCGTCGCCGGCGGCGTGATAGGCAGCCAGATCGGCGGTGGCTCCGGGCGCGCGCTGGCGACCGTTGCCGGCGTTATCGGTGGCGCAGTTGCAGGTGATGCAATGGAGGCGACGCCGCCCACCGTGGCGCAACCGGTAACCAGTTGCACCCAGCAGCTGAGCTACGAGAATCGGGTCACCGCCTACAACGTCGTCTATGAATACGCCGGCAAGCAATACGCTATTCAGCTACCCAACGACCCGGGGCCTATGCTGCCGATTCGAATCAGCCCATCGGTGGCAGTAACCTCAGAGGTAGTGGTTAAACCGACCATTGCTGCCCCTGCGGTCGTCAACCCGCCGGTGGTCGTGATGTCGCATTACCCCGGCGCCTTCCCGCAGGTGTACTCCGCGCCCCCTGTGTACTCCGCACCGCCGGTGTATCTGCCGCCACCGGCTTACTACGGGCCACCGGCGGTGTCGCTACGCTGGGGCTTTGGTGGTGGCTGGGGCGGACATCGTCACCATCACTACCGCTACTGAGCCACTTCGCTACTTCGGCTCAAGGCGCACCACTCAAAATCCAATCGGCAAGTAGCCTCGCCTCGCGCGGCTCTAACACGCCGATAGGCGGATGCGCCTCAGCGTCGCCCCAGCGGCCGATGCTGCCCTCGCGTATCCGCCGCGCCATATCAGCGTTGACTTTTTTGCCTTGATAGCGCGACGCAATATCGCGCATCGCCGGCCCGGAAGATCGTTCGCTGATGTCATGACAACCGGCACAGCCGTTATTCGCAAACAGCGCACGCGCCGCGCTGACATCACCAGATTTCATACCCGCCGCGGCCATACCAGTTATCGCACCAAAGACGAGCACCAGGCAAAGCCTGCAAATAAACAAATAGCGCATTGAATAGCCTCCATTGAAAAATCCCGTTGACTATTCTCACCACCACCGATATAAAAATCTCGGTGCCAGATCAAATTTTTTACTACTAATCACCAAATTCATAAATTACGGTCTTCAGGTGTAGTCTCTTTCACTCGACAGGTTCATCCAATGAAGCTTAGTTCGCTACTTTGCTGCTTGCCTCTCACACTGAACCTATTCGCTTGCTCGGCCGATCCGATGGAAGCCTGCATGAAAGAAGGATTAGAAAAAAAACTACCCGCCGATAGCGGCGATCGTGGCGCTTATATCAAGGCACGCGAACAGGTGCGGATAGCGTGTGAGCAAAGATTACGCGGCTAGCGAGACTTCATGGCCATCCTGATCATCGCCGGTACATTTTTTTTGGGCTTTCAGCTCAACGAGCTTCTATTCGCCCAGCTTGAACATCACCGCGGCGCACACTGGATTTTTCTTCCAGCCGGTTTGCGTTTGCTGTTTGTACTGGTATTCGGTGTCAGAGGTATCGCGGGTATTTTCCTCGGATCTGCTCTGGTTCGCATGAACGCCGAGCAAGCGCTTACCTTCAATATATTGATTGAGTCAGGGATTTCTGCTGTAGCGCTCTTGCTGATCTATCAGCTTGCGCTATGGCGTGGCATGGATCCTTCTCTGGGAAATCTTCGCTGGCAATCATTGCTGATACTCAGCGTGGGCTTCGGTGCGACCAGCGCGTTTATGCACTCACTGTGGTTCGCCTCCACAGGCGTTGCAACCAGCTTTATCGAAAGCTTCTTCGCCATGCTGGTAGGCGATGTTGTAGGTACCGTTTTACTAATTTATATCGCCAAAGCAGTTCTAGCAGTCCTGCGTCGGTTCAATGCTGGTCCTGGACGTCCAGACCAGGATTAATAGCGTCTTGCGTCTTACGTTTCCCGTCTATTGGCGAACTCCGCCATGATTTGTGCCAGCGCGGTGAGGCGTTGTCGCTCCTCACCCGATAGGCTCCTTAAATTTGCTATGTACTGAAGCTCCTCCGGACGCAGCGCATCCATGTCATCCGCCGCCGAAGACTCACCAAACCGAAGCCAATTCGGATTAACCGACAACCAGTCTGCCAAGGTTTGTAGTTTGTCTTGTGCAGGTATGGATTCGCCGGTCAACCACTTGCGCACAGCATGGATGGTGACCGGTGGCCCCGGATGGCGCTGGTTAAACATGCGCCAGACGGCGGTCTGCTTTGGTCTAATACCCGCACCTTCAAGCGCCTGCACCAACCTCGCCGAGAACTTCTGCTGCTCATTGGGTAGGGTTGTCATCATGTTATTTACGTCCTATATCTAGCGATTAACCGACCGTCAGTTGTAGGGCACAGCAAGCATCACCGCTTCAAGGAAAAAATTGATCCCACGAGATATTGGTGCAACTACGGTTAGTTGACGAAATTTTAATAATGACCCCCAACAAATATGCGGGTCACAATATGTGCACATTAGAATAACAAAACAGGATGGCGGGCCGGAATGCGCGCCCCCAGAAAAACAAAACAGGTTGATCAAATTCGCTGCTATCAGCGCCACCCAATACCGCACCAAAGCCCCAAGGGATAAAAACATGTCAATAGCGACCGCTCCATTCATACGCCTGCATGCGCAAGATGACGTGGTAATCGCGCGGCAGCAGTTAATTGGTGGTACTGCCGTAGAGCAGGCGACCGTCAAAGGCCTGATACCGGCCGGGCACAAAGTGGCCGTGCGCGAGATTGCAAGCGGCCAGCCGATCAGGCGCTACAACCAGATCATCGGCTTTGCCAGCAAACCGATTCACGCCGGGGAGCATGTGCATGTTCATAACTGCACCGTGGGTGAGCACAAAGGCTCATTTGAGCGTGAATACGCATTTTGTGCAGATGTACAAGCGGATCATTCTCGCAAGCACCGAGAATTTTTAGGCTACGTAAGAAAAAACGGTCAGGTCGCGACCCGAAATTACATTGGCATTCTCTCCAGCGTTAATTGCTCAGCAACCGTAGCGCGTGGCATCGCTGATTTTTTCTCATCACATCATCGCCCTGCCGCGTTAGCCGATTTCCCGAATGTGGATGGCGTTGTCGCGCTGACGCATGCCACAGGCTGCGGCATGGACCACAGCGGCTTAGGGATGCAGCTACTACGGCGGACCATGTCGGGCTACGCCACCCATGCAAATTTTGCTGCTGTGCTGGTGGTCGGGCTTGGCTGCGAGACTAACCAGATTGCTGCCTGGCTGGATCACAACAAGCTAGGCGAAGGCCCCACGCTTCGGCCTTTTAATATTCAAGATGTAGGCGGTACCAACAAGGCAATTGAGAAAGGCATCGCGCTGATTAAAGAGATGCTGCCTGAAGCAAATGCTATTGCGCGCCAAGCCTGCGATTTATCGCATTTATGCGTCGGCCTGCAGTGCGGTGGATCAGACGGTTACTCTGGCATCAGCGCAAACCCTGCGTTAGGGGTTGCAGTCGATCTACTGGTTGAGCATGGCGGTACCGCTATTTTGTCAGAGACACCGGAAATTTATGGCGCTGAGCATCTACTTACCCGCCGCGCTGTTAATCAAGCAGTCGCCGAGAAGCTATTGCAGCGCATTCGGTGGTGGGAGCAGTACACCGCGGTGAATGAGGGTGAGATGAATAATAATCCCTCACCGGGAAATAAAGCGGGCGGTCTGACCACCATTCTTGAAAAATCGCTGGGCGCAGTTGCCAAGGGCGGCACCAGTAGTTTACGTGCAGTGTATGAATATGCCGAGCCAGTGAGCGAGCATGGCCTGGTCTACATGGACACCCCCGGCTACGACCCGGTAAGCGCAACCGGCCAAGTAGCAGGTGGCGCCAACATCATCTGCTTTACTACCGGGCGCGGTAGCGCCTATGGTTGCGCACCTTCTCCTTCGCTCAAGCTGGCGACAAATAGCGCACTTTGGCAGCGACAAAGCGATGATATCGATATTAACTGCGGCGAAATTATTGATGGCAGCAGTAATTTGCAACAGATGGGCGAACGCATTTTTGAATTAATGATTGCCACCGCCTCCGGCCAGTCCACCAAAAGCGAGCAGCACGGCTACGGGCAAAATGAATTTGTCCCGTGGCAGGTTGGCGCGGTCATGTAAATCTCGTATTGCAACGCACCATCGATGCGTCCTGATTAATCATTTATTTCCTGAGCTTGATGCCGCGCTGACGGTATAAGATGTCACGGACAGCGTTAATATGTCCATGAAGGTAAGCGCACACATGCAGCTTGCCCAGCAGCGTGATTCAGGGAGCGATATCGATGGTTGCCAAGTATGATCACATCATCCGGTTTAATTCAATACTCACCGCGTGTCTCCAACGCTACCGGATAGGGCGGCGACGGCTGCTGTCGTTTTTATCGGCACTGCTTGCACTGTCTGCTGCTGTGGCTTTCACGGCGCACGCGGGCGATACAATAAAAATTGGCCTGGTTAGTGAAATCACTGGCGTCAATGCAGAGGCAGGTAGCTACACCGTCAACGGCACCAAGCTCGCCATTGAAACCATTAATAAAAATGGTGGCGTGCTGGGTAAATCACTGGAGCTGGTGATTGAAGATAATCAATCGACCAATCCTGGTACGGTGCTCGCTTTTTCAAAACTGGGTGGTGACAAAGATATTGTTGCCATCATCGGGCCAATTCGCAGCACGCAGGTACAAGCAGCCTCGCCCGCCATTGCCAAGGCCGGCATTCCGGTCATGATCGGCGGTACCGATCCTGGTCTGACCAAGGTGAATAATCCCTGGGTGTTTCGATGCAGACCTAATGACAGTTTCTCATCGCGGGTGATCGCTGATTTCGGCGTGAACACACTGAAGCTGAAGAAATGGGCGATTGTTCACTCTACCGACACATTCGGTAGCGGCGGGAAAAAAGCACTTGAAGATGAACTGAAAGCACTGGGTGTCACGCCCGTTTTGATTCAAGGCTACACCAACAATACCCAGGATTTCACACCGGTGGTACTCGCCATCAAAAAATCTGGTGCAGAGGTCATCGGTAGCTACATGACGAATTCAACCGATACCGGAATTTTTGCCAAGCAGTTGCGTCAGCTTGGTGTATCAGCGGCATGGGTGGGGTCTGCCACTAACACCACCGACACAGCCATACGGCTCGCCGGTGAAGCGCTGCACGGCACCTATGGCGTGACCGATTTTAGTGTGGACGCCAACGAGGCCGCCAAGGCATTTGCCAGTGCCTACCGAACGCGTTACAAACTCGAACCTGATGTGTACTCCGGCTGGGCTTTTGATGCAACGAACGTGATCGCGCAAGCCATCATGGCGTCAAAAAGTACCCGCGCAGAAGATATTCGCAAGGGGATTCTGGGGCTGCGCGACTTCAAAGGCGTGGAAGGTAATTATCGCTTTAACGAGGCCGGCGACGGGCTCTCAGGTTACAACGTGCTGCGTAATGAAAAAGGCAAGCTGGTGTTTATCAAGCATGTCGAATTCACACGCTGATGCATAGTCAGTGGCGGATATAGCGGCAGTTCCTGCTGGCAGCGTGTCAAGCAGACTCCGGAGACCGTGTGGATCTGACCAATAATCTTCAGGTACTGTTCCAGGGGCTCGCCCTGGGCAGCATCTATGCGCTGGTGGCGCTTGGCTTTGTGCTAATCGTGCGCGCTGCCAATGTAGTCAACTTCGCGCAAGGTGACTTTGCCATGGTGGGCGCCTACCTGATGGTCGCCTCGCTCGGTGCGCTGATGCCGTATTGGTTGGCCTTCATCATCGCTATTCTTGCGATGGGCCTGTTCGGCTGGATTTTTAATATTGCGGTTTATTATCCGTTACGGCATCGCTCATTTTTGCCCGTACTGATATCTACGCTGGGCGCCTCAATCTTTCTGCAAAATTTAGTGCTGGCGCTGGTGGGTGCGCAGCCTCGGCCAATGCCAAAGCTACTGAATTTTGATGGGATTTCAGTTGCCGGTGTATTTCTCGATAGCCAGTACCTGGCCATCCTGGTCGTCACGATGGTGTGCGTAGTTTTTCAGTATGTCTTGTTTGAGCACACACTACTCGGAAAAAAACTTCAGGCCACCTCGCAAGATAAAGACATGGCGCGCCTACTAGGTATCCCGGTCGCGCTCATGATCACGCTCACGTTTATTTATAGCGCTGCTTTAGGTGGCCTGGCCGGCATACTGGTCGCGCCAATACTGTTTGTATCGATCGGTATGGGATCAATTATTGCGCTCAAGGCCTTTGCGGCGACGATCGTCGGCGGCTTTGGCGATATCAAAGGTGCGATCGTGGGCGGCCTGTTAATTGGTATTGTCGAGAGTTTTGCTGCATTTCATATTTCGGTACCGTACAAAGATGCCTATGCATTCCTCATGCTGTTCATTATTTTGATTGTGCGGCCGCAGGGATTATTTGGCGAAAAAATTTCGGAGAAGGCATGAGCCCGCTGCCTTCAAAACGCGCTCTTATGCACGGCACAATGCGGCTACAACTGATCGGCGTGCTGCTAGCCATACTACTGGTGCTGCTACCCTGGCTGAGCAAACTTAGCCCTTTCGCGCTTTCCATGCTGATGCAAGCGGCAACCTATGGCATTGCGGTGCTCGGCATGGTGGTGGTGTTGGGCTACACCGGACAAATCAATCTCGCGCAGGCTGCATTCTTCGGTTTCGGTGCCTATAGCGTTGCACTTGGCACCACCGTCTATGGCATGGGATTTTGGTCAGCGTTAGTACTGGGTGTGATCATCGCCGCGTTAGCAGGCGCTGTACTAGGACTCACTACCTTGCGGCTCGGCGGCCATTATCTGGCCATGATTACGATTAGTTTTCAGCAGATTTTTGATTTAGTAGCGGTCAATTGGATAGCTATGACACACGGCCCCGACGGGGTCTCAGGCATCGGTCGGCCGTCGCTGGGGCCATGGCTGCTGAGTGATGACCGTGCCTATCTTTCATTATGCTTTCTGGTACTGGTGTCGATGATAGCGCTGGTTGCCTGGTTGCCCTACACACGCTGGGGCAGAGCGATGTGCAGCGTGCGCGAGAACGAACTGGCGGCCGAGGTCGTTGGCGTGCCCACGCTACGCATAAAAATTGGTGCGTTTACGCTGTGTGCGGCCTTGGGTTCAGTGGGCGGTGGGTTATACGCTGCAGGCTTTGCGTATATCAGCCCGGATAACTTCAACTTTAATCGCGCCATCGAATTTTTATCGATGGTACTGCTCGGCGGTGCGCAGTCACCTTTCGGCGGTGTAATTGGTACCACGCTGCTGATCTTGCTACCCGAGTGGCTAAAAGAAATGCCAAAGTCACTCCAGTTCATCAAAGATTTTTACCTGGTGATTTATGGCCTTGCGGTGATTCTCATCATGGTGTTTATGCCGCAAGGTATATGGGGTCTACTACGCTCGCGTTTCAAACCCGCGCCTTCCGCCGCGCCGGCGGCAACGGCGCTAACGCTCACCGCTAACAGCAGTACGCCCGAGGTAGTGCTACAGCTCTCCGGCTTGAGTAAGTTCTTTGGGGGTCTGCGCGCGGTTGATGGCATCGATATCAGTGTGCGTCGCGGCATGATTCATGCACTAATCGGACCTAACGGCTCGGGTAAGACCACTACACTTAATCTCATCTGCGGTCTTTACCGGCCAACATCGGGCAGCATATTTTTTCAGGAAGATGATATTACCCGCACCGCGCCCCACCAGCGTGCAGCGCGCGGTATGGGCAGAACATTTCAGAATATCCGTCTGTTCTCTGCCATGAGCGTGCTGGAAAATATCATGATCGGCGCGCAACGCAGCGGCAATCCGATTGAGCGCGGTGAGCATGCGCTACACCAACGTGCGCATGCTGCGCTGGCTTTTGTCGGGCTGAGTGATAAATACGCTGAAACCGCCAGTCAACTCCCTTATGGGCATCAACGTCTGGTCGAGATCGCGCGTTCAGTGGCCGGTTATCCGTCACTATTGCTGCTTGATGAGCCTGCTGCCGGGCTCAACCAAACAGAAAAAGGCGAGCTGGTTGAGTTACTGATTCGCTTGCGCGACGATCATGGTCTCACTATTTTGCTGATTGATCATGATATGCGATTAGTCGAGCGAGTCTCTGACATCATCACCGTACTCAACTTCGGTAAAAAAATCGCCGAGGGAACACCTGCTGAAGTACTCAAAGACCCGGCGGTCATCGCCGCTTACCTGGGAGACGACAGTGGCATTTCTTGAGCTGAAAAATTTATCGATCAGCTACGGAATCGCGCCCGTACTTAGCGATGTTTCGATACAAGTCGGCGCGGGTGAGATTGTCACCATACTCGGCGCAAACGGCGCCGGTAAAACAACCATGCTACGCGCAATTTCGGGCTTGTTACATCCAAGCGCCGGCGAGATATGGTTCGATGGCAGCCCGCTGCATCGCTTGGCACCCGAACAGATCGTGCGTCAGGGTGTCGTCCATGTGCCGGAGGGGCGGCGAATTTTTCCCGGCTTGACAGTGCGCGAAAATCTTTTAATGGGCGCCTCCAACCGAGCGAAATTAAGTCGTCGGCAAATCGAGCAGGATGCAGATGAGATGCTGAAGCTGTTCCCCGAAATTGCACCATTCAGCAATAGTCTTGGCTGGACACTCTCGGGCGGGCAGCAACAAATGCTGGCAGTAGCCAGAGGGCTGATGGCGCAGCCCAAGCTTTTATTACTCGACGAGCCATCGCTGGGGCTCGCACCGGTCATCGTACAAAACTTGTTCGCTGCAATTCGTCAGATTCATGCCAGAGGCGTGACGATTTTGCTGGTTGAGCAAAATGCGAATATTGCACTGTCGGTCGCCACCCGTGGCTATGTGCTTGAAACCGGCAGCGTTACGGTATCTGGCACCCCTGACGAGCTCAAGAAAAACGACGAAATTCGTCACGCGTACCTGGGCGGAAAAGGCGATAAGATACTCCACCAATAAGAGCGGTAGCCCCTGCCCCGCCTAACTCGAGACGCCCCGCATGCCTATTCAATTTACCCGCTCCTGGACCGACCCTGAAATCGCGCTGTTTCAAGACACGGTGGTCCGTTTTATTGAAGAGAAAATGGTGCCCGGGGATGAGGCAGCGCGTCACCGTGGCGATGTAGGCCATGCGCTGTGGTCTGAGGCCGGTGCCGCCGGCCTGCTGTGCACCGATATTCCGGAAGCGTGGGGTGGCGGCGGTGGCGACTTCAGGCACGAGGCCATCATGCACGAAGAGATGGCGCGTCGTGGGCTGACGGGCATGAATACCTCGGTCCATTCGATTGTGGCGCATTACTTCCTCAACCATGGTACGCCTGAACAGAAAGCCTACTACCTTCCGCGCATGGCAAGGGGTGAGTTGGTGGGTGCAATCGCCATGACCGAGCCGGGTACCGGTTCAGATCTTCAGGCGGTCCGTACGCGGGCGCAACGCGAAGGCGATTATTACCGTTTAAATGGCAGCAAAACATTCATCTCGAATGGCAAGTTAGCTGGCGTAATACTGGTGGTCTGCAAAACCGATACCAGTAAGGGCGCGGCGGGTATCTCACTGATGGCGGTCGAGACTGCGCAATGCAAGGGCTTTCGCGTTGGTCGTGTGCTCGACAAAATCGGTTTAAAAGCGCAAGACACCTCCGAGCTTTTTTTTGATGATGTCATGCTGCCGGCAGATGCCTTGCTGGGTGGCGTTGAGGGCCAAGGCTTTTATCAGCTGATGGCCGACTTACCCTACGAACGATTAATCATTGGTATCACCGCGCAAGCCGCGATGGAAGGCGCCTACGAGCACACCCTTGCCTATGTGCGCGACAGAAAAGCATTTGGTAAATCGATTGCCGATTTTCAGAATACCCGTTTCAAGTTAGCTGAAGTCGCTACCGAAATTCAAGTCGGCCGCGCTTTTATGGACCGCTGCATAGAACAGCTGCTGAAAGGCGAGCTGGATACCGCAACCGCTTCAATGGCCAAGCTCTGGGGCTCCGAGGCGCAGGGCCGTGTCATAGACACCTGCCTGCAATTATTTGGTGGCTACGGTTATATGAATGAATATCTGATCGCACGGATGTATACCGATGCGCGTATTCAGCGTATTTACGGTGGCACCAACGAGATTATGAAAGAAGTTATCGCGCGCGCGATGTAAGTGTCATGTTATCGGTCTGGTGCTTGCTTCCAGACTGCGTCTATCGATCTGGAGAATGCTATGTCTGAAGCTTTCATCGTTGCCGCGTGTCGTACCGCTGGTGGTCGTCGTAATGGTCGCTTGGCGCGCTGGCACCCAGTCGATCTGGCGGCGCAAGTACTTAATGAATTGGTGCATCGTAGCCACGCCGATCCTGCCTTGGTTGATGACGTGATTATGGGCTGCGTGAGTCAGGTGGGTGAGCAATCGACCAATGTCGCTCGTAACGCAGTGCTCGCTGCCGGGTTGCCGGAGGCGATTCCGGGTACATCTATTGACAGGCAGTGTGGCTCATCGCAGCAGGCGCTGCATTTTGCTGCACAAGCCGTGATGTCGGGCGCAATGGATGTCGTGATCGCTGCCGGTGTGGAGTCGATGACACGAGTGCCAATGTTTACCCCCTCAGCGTTACCGCAAAAAGAAGGGCTCGGGTTTTATCAGAGTCCTGCTGTTAATCATCGTTATAACGACGTGGTCTTCAGCCAATTTGTAGGCGCCGAGATGATGGCGAAAAAATATGGCTTCTCGCGGGAGGATCTCGATACCTACGCACTGCAAAGCCACATGCGCGCCAAGCAGGCGCGTGAGCAAGGCGCGTTCGAACGCGAGATCTTGCCTATCGCTATGCTGGATGATCAGGGCGAGCCGAGTGGCGAGTTTCACACCCATGATGAAGGGGTACGAATCGACGCCTCGCTGGAGAGTATCGGCGCTGTCAAGCTGCTGCAAGAAGGTGGCGTTATCAGCGCCGCCAACGCCAGCCAGATTTGCGATGGTGCCAGCGGTGTCATGGTGGTCAACCAGCGTGGCCTGAAAGCCTTGAATGTTGAGCCTTTGGCGCGCGTACACGCGATGAGCGTGATGGGTCATGACCCCATCATCATGCTGGAGGCACCCATTCCCGCTACCGAGCGTGCATTGAAAAAAGCAGGTATGCATATTGACGATATTGATCTGTATGAGGTGAATGAAGCCTTCGCCTCGGTACCGCTCGCCTGGCTGAAAAGCCTGAATGCCGATCCAGATAAACTGAATGTGCATGGCGGTGCGATTGCACTTGGTCACCCGCTGGGTGCGTCAGGTACCAAGCTGATGACAACGCTGCTCTATGCACTACAACAAAAAAACAAACGCTACGGTTTGCAAACCATGTGCGAGGGCGGCGGCATGGCCAATGTCACCATCGTCGAGCGGCTATAGACCTCATTCATCACCAAGCTGGCAGTGAATACTGAAACAACGACCACCAATAACGCGCGTGACCTGATTGAGCTATCACTCAACGGCCCGGTTGCGGTACTTCGCCTGCATCAGCCAGAGCGGCTTAACCCGCTTGGTATTCCCATGCAGATGCAGTTGCGTGAAACTTTTGCCGAGCTCAGTCGTAACTCTCAAATTTCTGCGCTGATTATTACCGGTGCAGGTAAGGCATTTTGTGTTGGTGCGGATCTCACCACGATTGACACCAACGACTCCAACCAAAGTCTCGGTACGCAGGTGAGCGAGGCGATGCTGACCTTATCGAATAAGCTGATTGAAGATATACGCGCCCTGCCCTTTCCGGTAGTAAGCGCGGTGAATGGCGCATGTGCTGGTGCCGGAGTGAGTGTGGCATTGGCGGCGGATATTGTAGTTGCGGCGCGGTCGGCGTATTTCTTTTTATCTTTCATGCCACGGCTAGGCATCATTCCTGATTTAGGAAGTACCTGGTTCCTGGAGCGCATACTTGGCCGCGCACGTGCCATGGGTCTGAGCTTGCTGGGTGACCGCCTCAGTGCAGAACAGGCTCAAGCGTGGGGATTCATCTGGTCGTGTGTCGATGATGAAGCCGTCATGACCGAGGCAATGCGAGTGGCGCAGCAACTTGCCAAACTACCTGCGCACGCTGCACTGGAAATGCGAAGGGCATTTGATTCAGCTGCTGAGCACGATTTGCTCACGCAAATGACTTATGAAGCAAAACGACAAGCCGATCTGATCGACAAGCCGGAGTTTGCCGAAGGCCTGAAGGCCTTCCTTGAAAAACGTGAGCCGTCGTTCCCGGACCGCTCAGGTACGAAAAAATAGCCGAATGAGATACCTGCTTGAACAATGAAACATCGTTAATACGATAAGCGCGAGCAGGTCATGAGCTATCAATCTATTTTCCGGCCAGACTTATTCAAAGACCAAGTCGTCATAATCACCGGCGGTGGCTCTGGCATTGGTCGATGTACTGCACATGAGCTCTCTGCCTTGGGCGCAAGCGTTGCCTTGGTCGGCAGAAAGCGTGACAAGCTAGAGAAGGTCGCAACCGAGATCGCGCAGCAAGGTGGTACCGCATCGGTACACGTTTGCGATATTCGCGAGGAAGCACAAGTCAAGGATACCGTCGCGGCAGTTTTGCAGCAGCATACTCGAATCGATGGCTTGGTGAATAACGCTGGTGGGCAGTTTGCTGCGCCGCTGGCGGAGATCAGTTTACGCGGCTGGGATGCTGTTGTTCGCACCAACCTGACCGGTGGCTTTTTAATGGCACGCGAGTGCTACACCCTTTGGATGAAAGCCCATGGCGGTGCCATCGTAAATATCCTTGCTGACATGTGGATGGGCATGCCCGGCATGGCGCACTCGGGTGCTGCACGTGCCGGCATGCTCAACTTTACTGAGACCGCAGCACTTGAGTGGGCGCCGGTTCGATCCAACGCGGTAGCACCAGGATGGATCGCTTCCAGCGGCATGGATAACTACCCGCCCGATATGGCCAGCATGATTCAACATATTCACAAGCTCGTACCCTTACATCGGCTGGGCAGCGAAAGCGAAGTATCGGCTGCTATCGTATTCTTGTTATCGCCAGCCGCTGCATTTATCTCTGGCGCCTGCTTGCGCATCGATGGCGCAGCGCCAAATGCCAAACGTATCTCGCCACAAGTCGGTACCGGTGAAAGTAATCAGGTATTCAATGGCTTTCATTTAGCTGAACTACCCAATGTGCTGAAACCATCCTCATCATGACTACCGTATCCGCCGCACGCGACTATCAACTCAAGCTACTGGCTGAATGCCGCGCCATAGAGTCGCGCACGCGTGAGCGCAGCGCGCAATCAGAACCGGTATTTACCAGGCGTGGTCAATTACTGCCGCGCGAGCGCGTCGCCCGACTCATCGATCCTGGTAGTCCGCTGCTTGAACTCTCCACCTTGGCTGGATGGCTGCAAGATAATCCTGACCCTGATAAATCCGTACCCGGTGGCGGCATGATCGCGGCAATAGCGCGCGTCTCCGGTACCTTTGTGATGATCGTGGCCGATGACTCGGGAATCGACGCCGGCGCACTACAGCCGCAAGGTATAGAAAAATTTCAGCGTGCCCAAGCAATCGCGCTACAAAACAAGCTGCCGTTTATTCATTTAATCGAATCGGCTGGTGCTAATTTACTGACCTATAAGGTAGAACAATTCATTCTGGGTGGCGGCAATTTTTACGGATTGGCGCGGCTCTCTGCTGCCGGTATTCCAGTGCTCGCTGTAGTCCATGGCTCGTCAACGGCGGGCGGGGCGTATATGACCGGCTTGTCCGATCAGGTGATCATGGTACGTGGTCGTGGTCGCGCATTTCTGGCCGGGCCGCCCTTATTAAAAGCTGCTACCGGCGAAATCGCTGATGATGAAAGCCTGGGTGGTGCTGAGGTACATGCGCAGATCTCTGGTCTTGCCGATTATGTGGCCGATGATGATGCGCATGCGCTAGCAATTGCGCGTGAAGTAGTCGATCAGTGGGGCTGGCAAAGTAGTCCAAGCACCCTGCTCACTGGGCCTGCACCTGCATTACCGGCCGATGGGCTACTGGATTTTTTCTCGGCTGATACCAAACAGCCGGTCGATATGCGACGCGTGATCGAGCATATTGTTGATCACTCACACCTGCTGGCATTCAAGCCGGATTTCGGCCCTGCCAGTGTTTGCGTATATGCCGCAATCGAAGGTCAACGGGTCGGCATTATTACCAATAACGGGCCACTGGATCCGGCGGGCAGCAACAAGATCACCCACTTTGTACAAACCTGCGATCAAACCGGCACGCCCATTATCTGGCTGCATAACACCACAGGCTTTATGGTGGGCCGCGAAGCGGAACACGCTGGCATGATCAAGCACGGTTCCAAGCAAATACAAGCGCTCTCTAATGCTCGGGTTCCGCAAATTACGATTCACTGCGGGGCGTCATTTGGTGCCGGTAATTACGGCATGTGCGGCCGCGCATTCGGGCCGCGCTTTGTATTTAGCTGGCCAAATGCGCGTATTGCGGTCATGGGCCCGCAACAAGCCGCAGAGACCATGGCCACAGTGATGACCGAAGCCGCAGCGCGTAAAGGCGTAGCGCCTGATACAGAAAAAATCACATCGCTCAAAGCCGCTATTACCGAACGTTTCGAGCGACAGATGAGTGCGTTTTACACTTCAGGCTTGTTGCTGGATGATGGCATCATCGACCCACGCGATACGCGTCGGGTAGTGGCGCTTTGCCTGCATCTGTGCGCACAAGCCGGGCAACGGCAACTCAGGCCGATGCAGTACGGCGTATCGCGCGCCTGACTTTATAGCGAGGCAGCTATGCAACTCACACACGAACATCAGGAACTCAAGCGACAGCTTGAGCGTTTTATTGCAGACGAAATCAATCCGCATGTCGATGAATGGGAAGCGGCAGAAATTTTTCCTGCGCATGAAGTATTTGGTCAACTCGGCAAGCTCGGATACCTAGGCCTCACCAAGCCGCAAGCGTATGGTGGTAGCGGGCTCGACTATTCATACAGTGTGGTCATGGCTGAGGTGCTTGGGCAAATTGGTTGCGGCGCAGTGCCAATGGCGATTGGCGTACAAACCGATATGGCTACGCCCGCTTTGGCGCGCTTTGGCTCAGCCGCGCTGTGCCAAGAATTTCTGGCACCTGCTATTCGCGGCGAGATGGTGGCTTGCGTCGGTGTTTCCGAACCCGTGGCCGGCTCCGATGTCTCGGCGATCAAGACCACCGCGCGCAAAGACGGTGACGACTACGTCATCAACGGCAGCAAGATGTGGATCACGAATAGCCTGCAAGCCGACTGGATGTGTCTGCTGGCGAATACCGGTGAGGGTTCTGCCCATAAAAACAAAAGCCTGATCATCGTACCGATGAACACGCCAGGTATTACCCGCGCTAAAAAAATAAAAAAAATCGGCATGATGGCGAGTGACACCGGCCTGATTTATTTTGACGAGGTACGTGTGCCACAGCGGTACCGCATTGGCGAAGAAGGTTTTGGATTTACCTACCAGATGATGCAATTCCAGGAAGAGCGCCTGTGGGCTGCCGCTAATGCGATCCAAAGCCTCACCAACTGCATCGAGCAAACTATTACCTACACACGCGAGCGGCAAGCATTTGGTCAATCGGTTCTGGATAATCAAGTCGTCCATTTCACCTTGGCTGAGTTAAAAACCGAAGTTGAAAGTTTACGAGCGCTCACCTACATGGCCACCCGGCATTATGTTGATGGTGAAGATGTCACCGAATGGGCCTCTATGGCCAAGCTGAAAGCGGGTCGATTGCTACGCCGTGTACCTGATGCTTGCCTGCAGTTCTGGGGTGGCATGGGCTACACCTGGGATAACCCGGTTTCTCGTTTATTCAGAGATGGCCGGCTGGCCTCGATCGGTGGCGGCGCTGATGAAGTCATGCTTGGCATTATCAGCAAATATATGCACACCTTACCGGGCCGCCGCTAGCTTGCCCATAGACTGCATCATTACCAAGCACGCTATCATATGCACACACTGCTCATTGCTAATCGCGGCGAAATCGTTGTACGGATCGCTCGCAGTGCAAAAGCAATGGGGCTGCAAACAGTTGCTGTGTTTTCCGAGGCTGACCATGATGCGCCGTACCTGTCGCACTGTGATCACGCGGTAGCGATTGGTGGTAGCAGCGCCGCTGA
Source organism: Burkholderiaceae bacterium (assembly GCA_018882935.1). Lineage (GTDB taxonomy): Bacteria > Pseudomonadota > Gammaproteobacteria > Burkholderiales > Burkholderiaceae_D > Pernthalerella. The sequence goes on from VERA01000008.1 coordinate 16,863, forward strand.
TAGCTATCTCAGCATTGAAAAAATACTGCGCGCTGCACAAGCAAGCGGTGCAGATAGCATTCACCCCGGATATGGGTTTTTATCTGAAAACCCGGAATTTGCTGAGGCTGTTATTCATGCTGGCTTGGTCTGGGTAGGGCCGTCGGTCGCTGCGATGCGCATCATGGCCGATAAAGCGCAAGCCAGAGCGCAGGCAAAACGCTGCGGTATTCCAGTGCTGGCGGGTACCGGGACAGCAAGCGACGATCTGCAAAAATTAGTCCATGATGCGGAAGCACTCGGCTGGCCAATCATGATCAAAGCCAGCGCCGGCGGCGGCGGCCGTGGCATACGCCTTGTACAAGAGCGCAGCGAATTACAGCGCGCACTTGAGGGGGCGCATCAGGAAGCCAAAGCGGCATTTGGTGACGGTAGATTATTACTCGAACGTGCGCTGCTATCACCACGCCATATCGAAATTCAAATTATGGCTGATGCACACGGCCGGATAATTCATCTGGGTGAGCGCGATTGCACAGTACAGCGCCGTCATCAAAAGCTGATAGAAGAAGCGCCCTCACCCGCAGTGAACCCGGCATTACGCCGGCAACTGGGCGATGCCGCGCTGGCGCTTGCACATAGCGTAGGCTATGTCGGTCTAGGTACAGTCGAATTTTTACTCGATACCGCAAGTACACAGGATTCGGCGTTTTTCTTCATCGAAATGAACACGCGGCTGCAAGTGGAGCATCCGGTAACTGAGGCGCTGGTTGCAGAAGACTTGGTACGCTGGCAGCTGCGAATCGCAGCGGGAGAATCACTGACGCTCGAGCAAGATGCCATGCTCGAGCGCTTCGAGCAGGGAGGCCATGCGATTGAGGCGCGTCTGTGCGCCGAAGACCCCGCTAAAGATCACTTACCGCAAAGCGACAAACTGCGCTACTGGCTACCCGCGCCTGAGCTGCGTTGTGATGCAGCCTTGGTATCAGGGCAATGGGTCAGCCCCAACTATGACTCCATGCTGGCCAAGCTGATTTCGCATGCGCCAACGCGTGACCGCGCCATTCAGCAACTGGCCGATGGGCTTGACCGCACCGTATGCCTTGGTTTGGTCAATAACCGCGGGTACTTGGCTCAGGTACTGCGCAGCGCCACTTTCAATAGCGGGGTATTTGATACCACACTGCTACATGCAAGCGATGCATTTAAGCTAGCCGCTACACCACCCATGCTACCGGCACTGGCTGCGCTGATTATTGGCTGTCTGCCACGCGATGGCATGCGTGATTGTCCCGATTCATGGTGGAACTGGCGAAGCAGTGGCCACTTCAGCACGACTGTGCCTCTAGGCATTGATGATAATCGTCAATCGCTGCAAGTCACTGTGGCAGGCGATACCTTCACCATCATCCACGGCGCACGAAAATTTTCTATTGATACCCTGCAGGTGTTGATGGAGCCATCTGCAGATCAAACATCGCTATTACGCACCACGTTGCCTGTATATGTTGAAGGCAGGGGAAGTATCCAATGCCGTATCGATGGCAAGCCTATCAAGGTTTTTTTTAGCTGGGCCGGGGATACATTCTGGCTGCAATATCACGACACGCAGGCACGCTTTATTGATCAGCGCCTGCAATCATCGGCGGCACAAACATCGCATGCGGGTAATACGATTCGAGCGCCGATGCACGGTCGAATTAGTCAGATCTGTGTGCAAGATAACGGCTCGGTGAGCAACGGTCAGCTAGTCGTGATTATGGAAGCCATGAAAATGGAACATCATCTGCTGGCGCCTTCCGATGCGCAGATCGAACACGTCCGGGTGCGCATCGGTGATCAAGTAAGCAGCGGGCAGGTGCTGATCACGCTTCAATTGCCGTAATCGCGACTAGATCTGACAGTGACCCGCTTTATTCGAAATAGCCGGAAATAATCTTCCACTTCCCATCTTGTATTTGCGACAGCCGCGAGCGGTTGGAGCTCAGACGCTGGGTCGGTGTAAATTTTCCTTCCGGGCTACCGAAAATATCCGTCGGCAGCGTCGTGGTATCCATCGCCTTGATGAAGCTGTCAGTCGTCAGATTGGGACCCGCCTTTTGCGCACCGCGGATGAAGGCATCCACAATAATATAGCCATAGACCGAGAACACGGTCGGATCATCCGTAAACCGGGTCTTGTATTTATTTGCCCAGGTAGCGATTGGCTTCGAGGCCTCATCCAGATAAGGATGCGGCACGGTCATGGTGGCGTACATACCCTCTGTCGCCTTGCCGCCCAGCTTGTGAATCAGATCGGTATATGCCGCGCTTGATCCAATGAATAACGGGTTGAAGCCATTTTTACGCGCCTCGGCAATGGTGCCAACCGTCTCGCGAATAATGGTACCCAGCACGACCATTTCACAGCCTGCCGACTTCATTCGCGCTACCTGCGAAGAAAAATCCGTAGCGCCGCGTTTGAAGCTGGTTTTTTCGGCGAATTCCATATTCATGGTCTTCAGTGCAGACTCCGCACCGCGCAATACCTCCAACCCAAATTCATCATCCTGATGAATCACGCAGACCTTGGTCAACTTTTTTTCTTTGATAAGAATAGGCAAGGCTGAACGCATCTGATCATAATAGGTAGCGAAGTTAGCGTATTTGAGCCGGTTGAGTGGCTCATACATCTCGCGCGCCGCAGTCACCGGCATGAAGTTAACAATATTCTTGTCAAACAAAACCGGCATGGCCGCATTATTTTGTGCCGTGCCGATATGCGCCAGCATCATGAATATCTTGTCCTGGTTGACCAATTTTTGCGCCGCAAGCACTGCGCGCTTGGGGTCATAGCCGGAATCTTCAGTCACAAGCCGGAGCTTCCGACCATTGACGCCACCTTGCTCGTTGATCTCATCCATGCGCATCTGCATGCCGTTGCGAACCGCCTTGCCATAGCCCGCTAACGGGCCCGACAAATCTTGTATGGTGCCAATCAAGATTTCATTACTACTGACACCTTGGTCTGCTATCGCCGAGCCTGCGCCGAACGCCAAGGCAGCAGATAGCCATAGCATCTTGAGCCATCCATGCGCTGAATCGTGCTTGGCGCGTGTAGCTGTCATCACTGCTGCTTGGGCAGAAGCTTGGGTGGTGGCGAGCGTAACAGCGTGAGTCGCTGTCGGTACCGTCACTTGCTTGAATATTTTTTTAGTGAGCATGTTCATTTTATCTCCTCCCGTTCCAGTAAATTTTTGTTCTATCGCGCTTATCTACTGCTGATACATGGCATTGATCAGATCCTGGTACTTGGTCTCGACGAATTTACGCTTCAGCTTCATTGTAGGCGTGAGTTCATCATCTTCGGCGGTAAGCTGCGTCTCGAGTAACCGAAAATACTTGATTTGCTCTACCCGTGCAAATTTAGTGTTCACCTTATCAATTTCTTTTTGAATAAGTAATTGCACCTCGGCGGTTCGGGTCAGGCTCGCATAATTCGAGAACGGCACATCATGGTCTTGTGCAAATTTTTCGACATTTTCATGATCAATCATCACAATCGCTGTCAAATACGGCCGCTGATCACCAATTACCACCGCATCGGTCACATACGGTGAAAACTTCAGCTCGTTTTCCCACTCGCTCGGAGTGATATTTTTACCGCCTGCCGTGATGATGATGTCTTTCATGCGGTCGGTGATACGAAAGTAGCCGGCATCATCAACACCGCCCACATCGCCGGTATGCAACCAGCCATTCGCATCGATAGTTTCAGCGGTCTTGTCGGGTTGATTAAGATAGCCCATGAACACATTTGGCCCGCGTATCAGCAGCTCCTGGGTTTCAGGATCAACCATCACCTCATTATGATGGCAGGCTTTACCGATCGAGCCCAACAAGATGCGATCAGCCGGCATGAAGGTCGACGCACCGCCGGATTCAGTCTGCCCCCAAATCTCCAGCATGGGAATCCCCAGCGCCAGATACCAGCGCACTAAGTCGGGTGAAATCGGCGCAGCGCCTGTACCCAAAAAGCGGGCGCGGTGTATGCCGATCATGCGCCGCACATTATTCAGTGCCACCAGCTTGGCGACTGTGAAGGCCAGCTTAAGCCACACCGGTACGGCTTTGCCCTGCAGCACATGCTGCGCCACGGCCTGCCCGCATGACAAACTCAAGCGATACACCGCCTGCTGCAAAGCGCCAGCCTCGGCAATGGCGATGGTCACCGCTGAATAAAATTTTTCCCAGACGCGCGGCACTGCAAAGAACACCGTCGGCGCGATCTCGCGCACATTTTCCGGTACGGTATCGGGGTTCTCGACAAAGTTCAGGGTCGAGCCGGTATAAATACAAGCGTACATGCCACCGAGCCGCTCAGCCACATGACACAGCGGCAAGAACAACATGCGCTCGTCTTGCTCACCCTGCGCCAGATATTGGCTAAAGCCACGCACTGAGTACACCATGCCGGCGTGGCTGTGCATCGCGCCCTTGGGCCGGCCGGTCGTACCGGAGGTGTAAATCAAAATCGCCAGATCATTTGGCTGACGGCTAATACGACGCGCCTCGAATACGCCGGGATTATCTCGGTCATATTGCTCGCCCAGCGCGCGTAATTGCTCAAGACTGAGCACCATCGGGTCGGTAAAACGATTCAGACCCTCGGTATCAAGCAGTATGATGAGCGATAAATTCGGCAACTGCGGTCGGGCGAGCAAGGCTTTATCGAGCTGCTCTTCATCTTCGACAAACAGTACCCGGGTCACTGAGTCTTCGCACAAATATTGCACCTGTGCGACCGAATCGGTGGGGTAGATACCGTTTGAAATGCCACCGGCTGACAGTACCGCCATATCAGCAAGCACCCACTCGAGCCGCGTGTTGGAAAGTATCGAGGCGCAGTCACCCACCGCAAAACCTTTCGCGACCAGACCCATCGTCAGCTGCCGCACGAACAGGCCGGTTTGATCCCAGGACCAGCTCTGCCAGATACCGAATTTTTTCTCACGCATCATGCGTTTCGGGCCACGCGCCTGCACCGCATTCCAGAATATGTCGGTGATAGTCTCGCCCGCCATCTGGATATCACTACGCGGCTGCAGCCTGCTGGTGTCCCATAAAACACTCATGCATTATCTCCAGGTTTTTTTCTTTTTCCAGCGCTGCTCATCACGCACGGTTGCTTCTTTCAGCCCTAAATAAAATTCCTTGATGTCGTCATTTTGACGTAGACGGGCGCAGCTATCTTCCATGACGATGCGCCCTGATTCAAGCACATAGCCATAATCTGCCACGTGCAGCGCCATATTGGCGTTTTGCTCAACCAATAAAATAGAGGTGCCACGATCGCGATTAATACGAAGCACGATGCTGAAAATTTCCTGAGTGAGTTTGGGCGAAAGACCAAGGCTAGGCTCATCCAATAAAATAAGCTCAGGCTTGGCCAGCAGAGCCCGCGCAATCGCCAGCATTTGCTGTTGACCGCCCGATAGCAAACCTGCCGATTGCATTGCGCGCTCGCGCAGCACAGGAAAATACTGGTACGCCAGCTCGATATCACGCGCGATACCGTCTTTGTCCTGGCGCGTATAAGCACCCATGATCAGGTTATCGCGTACCGACAGCAACGGAAATACTTCCCGCCCTTCGGGTACTTGCACCAGACCCCGCCGCACAATATTCGAAGGGTCAAGCGCGGTGATATTGTCACCCTTGAAGAAAATCGTGCCCTTGCGCGGATCGATAATGCCCGAGATGGTTTTCAGCACCGTAGACTTACCTGCCCCGTTCGGACCAAGCAGCGCAACAATCTGACCGCCAGGTACCGACAAGCTGACTCCACGCAGCGCACGCACCGGCCCGTATGCGCTCTCTACATTACTTAGCTGGAGTACCGGCGCGCTCATCTGGCTAGGACCCCGCAGGCGCAAGGCCTGATTGATCGCGTTGAATATCTTCCAAGCCACCGCCCAGATAAGCCTCGATCACAGCGGGGTGCGACTGCACCTCAGCTGGGGCACCAATCGCGAGCACTTCACCTTGATTCATCGCCAGCACACGATCACTAACCTTCGACACCAAGCTCATGTCATGCTCAACCATCAGCACAGTGATACCAAGATCTTTTTGGATATCCTGAATCCAGAACGCCATATCGGCAGTTTCTTCTACATTCAAACCCGACGATGGCTCGTCAAGCAATAGCAATTTAGGTTCAGTACACAGCGCACGGCCTAATTCAACAATCTTTCGTATCCCGTACGGCAAACCGGCAACCGCGGTATCGCGATAATGCTGCAAATCCAGAAAATCGATCACCTCTTCGACTTTTCTTCGGGTATCGATTTCTTCTTGCCGCACGCTCGACGAAAACATCATGTGATGCCAGAAGCCAGTACGGCGGTGAACATGCCGCCCGACCAGCAGATTTTGCAATACCGAGGCATGCTCGAACAGCTCGATATTCTGAAAGGTTCTCGCGATACCCGCCGCCGCTACAGCATGTGCGGGCATGTCACCCAGCTTCATGCCGCGATACTCGATATAACCACTGCTCGGCGTGTACAAACGGCTAATCAGATTGAATACGGTCGTTTTGCCGGCCCCATTCGGCCCGATCAAGGTGAACACCTCACCTTCATGCACAGAAAAATTGACCTTGTTCACGGCTAACAAGCCGCCGAACCTAACGCTGACATCGTGCGCACTAAGCAGGAGCGTGTTCATTTCAGTCGGTCCGATTTCTGGAAACTTTTCTGGCGCTTGAACATGCCCTTGCGATAAAACGGGAACAGCTCGAACCAGGTTCGTATTTTTATCCAGCGACCATATAAACCCATAGGCTCGAACATCACAAACGCAATCAGCACCAAGCCATACACCACCGCCTGCAACCCGGGCGCTTGCGCAACCAACGGCGGCAGGAAATCTTTGGCAAGCGTAATCAGCTGCGGCATAGTGATCAAAAAGATCGCACCTAAAAATGCACCATGCACTGACCCTAGCCCACCAATCACCACCATCAACAGCAGATCAATCGATTGCAGAATATTGAATTGATCAGGGCTGATGAATTGCATTTTATGTGCGTAAAGCGCACCGCCAACACCGGCCAACGCCGCCGAGATCATGAACGATAGTGTTTTGTAGTAGGCGAGATGAATGCCCATACTCTGCGCAGAAATCTCGGAATCTCTGATGGCGACAAATGCACGTCCGGTCGAGCTGCGCAGTATGTTCAATACACCGAGCGTGCACAGCACCGTGACAACCATGCACACCAAATAGAATTTTTCCGCGTTATCGATTTTCAGGCTGCCGATCACCATAGTCTTGACATGCAAACCTGCATTACCGCCGGTAAGGCTTTCCCAGCGCGCGAGCACTTCTTCAACAATAAAACCGAATGACAGCGTAGCGATGCCGAGAAAAATACCTCTGACGCGTAATGCCGGCAGGCCTACTACTGCGCCCACCAAGGCAGATAGCCCCGCTGCCAGCAGCAGCGTGATCGGGAAAGGCGCGCCGTAGCCCGACATCACGCCCGCAACATAGGCACCCACACCCATAAAGGCAGCGTTACCAATCGAGAATAAGCCGGTGTAACCGGCCAACAGCATCAGACCCAGGCCGATAATGCTGTAGATCATGACAAACGACAATTGCGCCAGCCAATACTCCGGTAGCAGCCAGGGCGCTGCCAGCAGCAGCAGTAATAGCAGCCCATACCAAACCACATGGCCACCATGCTTCGCCAGTTGAATATCTTGCTGATAGGTCGTTTTAAAGATAAATCGCATGCATCACACCTTTTTGCGCAAGTTATCTCCAAACAAACCGTTTGGCTTGATCACCAACATCAGCAGCACCACAACATAAGCCGCCACATCCTTGAAGCCTTCGGGTAGCCAGAATCCTGCCAACGATTCAACCACGCCAATAATGATGCCGCCGACCACCGCACCCGGCAGGCTGCCGAATCCACCGACCACCGCAGCAGGAAAAGCCTTTAGCCCGATGAAACCCATGTTCACGTGAACAAACGTAATTGGCGCCAGCAAGATTCCGGCGATGGTGGCAATAACCGCCGCCAATGCCCACACCAAACTGTTCAAGCGCTTGACCGGGATACCCATGTAATACGCCGCAAGCTGGTTCTGTGAAACCGCCTGCATCGCAATGCCGATACGGGTGTATTTAAATAAAACATACAGCGCAGCGCACAATAAACCGGTAGCAAGCATCACAATCAGTTGGGTCGCACTCAGCACTAGCCCGGCCAGATTGAAATTGGCATCGGCATAGGGAACCGGCAAGGTGTGTGTCTCTGTGCCGATATCAGGCACCATGGTGACCAGGCCACGCGCGACATACCCCACACCAATCGATAGCATCACGATCGCGAACGCCGGCTCGCCGAGCACCGGATGAATGAATACCCGCTCTATCATCCAGCCCATGACCGCCATGACAATGGTCGCGGTGATGACTGCACCGGCAAACGACCAGCCCAAATAGCTGGCGCTGCCGAGCGCGGCAAATGCGCCGAGCATCATTAATTCACCTTGCGCAAAGGTGACTGTCTCGGTAGCTTTGTAAATCAGCACAAAGCCGAGCGCAATCAGGCCATAAATACACCCCTGAGATACGCCGCTTAAAATGACCTGTAATACCTGCATGCGCTTGTCACACAATCCGATGAGAGTGATCTGACCAATGCCGGTGAATCGCACCCGGCTTTTCAACCGAATAATACTCAGCTTACACTGCCCATTGGCAGGTGTAAAAAAATAAAAATAATCAGAAAGGCAACTTCATGCGTCGTCATCACATGCCCCACCGGGCACCCTATCTGAAGCGATTTTTATGCGGCGCGAGTGAAGTCCGAGATAGATAACGATGAAGCGTATCCGACTGACTTCTGGTTTGGGGTTCTATGGCGACAACTGGCACCCTGTGCTTGCTGCAATCGAGCGCGGTGATGTCGATTATGTGTGCTCCGACCACCTGGCCGAGCTAACGCTGGCTATTCTGCAGAAAGATCGTGCCAAAGACCCGGCAGCCGGCTACGCGCGTGATCTGATACCGATGCTGGCGCGTCTGTGGCCTGCAGCATCGGCACGCGGCGTGAAGTTTATATTCAATGCCGGTGGCTTAAATCCACACGGAGCGGCTGAAGCACTGCAAAAACTTTTTACCGAAAAACACTGGCATGCGCGTATTGCCGTGGTAACTGGTGATGATGTGCTGCAGCATATTGATAAATTCCAAACCGGCGGTGAAGCGTTGCAGCATATGGATAGCGGCGCATCGATCGAGCCGATCCGCGAGCAACTCATTTTTGCCAACGCGTATCTCGGCGCACGGCCAATCGCGCAGGCACTGCAGCAGGGTGCGGACATTGTTATTACCGGCCGGGTTGCCGACGCCGCCCTATTCCTTGGCCCGCTACTGTATGAGTTTGAGTGGAGCGCAAGTGACTGGTCGCGCATAGCGCAAGGTGTGGTTGCGGGTCATTGTCTCGAATGTTCTGGCCAAGGAGCGGGTGGAAATTTTGGTGCAGCCGGAGTCTGGCAACGGATACCTGATCTGGCGCATATCGGATTTCCGATTGCAGACGTTGGCAGCGATGGCGAGGTAATTTTATGCAAAGCACCGGGTAGCGGTGGCCGCATCAATTTTCATACGGTGCGGCAGCAGCTGCTATATGAAGTCCATGATCCGAAGGCGTATGTCACGCCGGATGTTGTGCTTGATATGAGTGAGCTCGAATTAACAGACTTGGGTGATGATCGTGTCAGGGTAACAGGTGCTATCGGCCGCGCCGCACCAGAAAAATTAAAAATAGTCGCTGGCTACCATCACGGCTGGATGGGCCATATTGTGATTGGATTTTGTTGGCCAGACGCGCTAAAAAAAGCGAAGGCTGCGGTCGATACGGTAAGCCTGATGATGCAGCAACAAGGCATTCATCATGATGAGTTATGTATTGAGTTCTTAGGCCAGAGCACCTTTCTTGGTCCGCATGCAACCAAGGCGCAAGATGAAGAGCTGAACGAGATATGGTTGCGTATGGCAATCCGCACCAAAGAAAAAAAACAGGCTGATGCATTCCCGCGTTTGTTTCCCTGGCTCGCGCTATCGGGCCCACCTTTTATGGGTGGCTTTCATGGTATTCCAGCAGCAAGTCAATTAATCGGCGTATGGCCTACACTGATACCGCGTCAATGGGTGGAAGAGCAGATCGCAATTGAGTTACTTGAAACCTTTTAGCAGCAAAATTTTTAGCTTAATTTTAGTGTGAGTATTCATGAAACTCTGCCTTGCTCAAATCGCACATGCCCGCAGTGGTGATAAAGGCGATATCGCTGACCTCAGCCTGTTTGCATGGGAGCCGACCGGCTATAGCATTCTCGCTCAACATGTAACTGTCGACGCGTTGCGGCAGCATTTTTCCCATCTGTGGCCAGCATCGAAACAGGTGAATGCCACATCAGAATACGCACACCCCATCGAACGCTATGAATTGCCCAAGCTGCTCGCACTGAAATTCGTATTGCATGGCGCACTGAACGGCGGGGCCACATCCAGCCTGCGCAGCGATAATCTCGGCAAGACCATAGGCGCGCAATTACTCAAAATGGAGATTGATATTCCCGATGATGAGGCGGTGACTGTGCTTCAAGCCACGCAGCAGGCAATTGCTGTTTTCTGAGAATCTCTCGAACCCATGACATCTCAGCCAAGCCGCAGCCCAAGCGTTCGCGATGCTTTCATCCGTTTGATGAAAGACTTAGGTATCGATACGGTATTCGGTAATCCAGGCTCAACTGAATTACCTATGTTTCGGCAATTCCCTGCTGATATGCGTTATGTGCTGGGTCTTCAAGAATCGGTAGTGGTGGGCATGGCCGATGGCTACGCACAAGCTACCAAGGGGGCAGCGCTGGTGAACTTGCACTCAGCGGTGGGGGTTGGCCATGCCATGGGAAATATCTTCACGGCATATAAAAACCAAACACCACTCATCATTACTGCCGGTCAGCAGGCGCGCTCGATTTTACCGTTTGACCCCTATTTGTTTTCTGCTCAGTCCACGGATTTACCTAAACCTTATGTGAAATGGGCATGCGAGCCTGCTCGTGCAGCTGATGTACCTATTGCGTTGGCGCGCGCCTATTACATGGCGATGCAAGCGCCGCGCGGCCCGGTGTTCTTGTCAATTCCTGCAGATGACTGGGAAGCCGAAACAGATTGGGTGGTACCGCGATCAGTCAGTCAATCAATCGGCCCGGAGCCAACCTTACTCAGCCGGCTTAGCCACGACCTTGGTAAAGCAAACAATATCGCATTGATCACCGGTGCCGGCGTAGCGCGAGATGGTGCAATTCGCCGAGCAGTACGCTTGGCTGAACAATATCAGGCGGCGGTATACAGCGCGCCGATGAGCGCGCGATGCGGATTCCCTGAGCGGCATACCTTATTCATGGGGTTTTTACCGCCAATGCGCGAAAAAATTGTCGCCCAATTACAGCGCTATGATTTCATTTTAGTACTCGGCGCGCCCGCGTTCACGTATCACATTGAAGGTGCTGGCCCGCATATTCCATTGGGCGCTACGTGCTGGCAAATTATCGATGACCCAAACATAGCGGCATGGACACCCACCGGCCACACCATCGTGTCGAGTATTGATCTAGCGCTTGATGCGCTACTTGCTATAAACGCCTCTTCCGATCAGCCACGATCTGCGCCACCTGCCCGAGCAAAACCACCACAGCCTCTTGCTACCTCACCCATGAGTGCCGCGTTCGTTCTGAGCGTATTAGATCAGGTGCGCGGCAAGAACGATGTCATCGTCGAAGAATCACCAAGTACGCGCACTACCATGCAGCAGTATTTGCCGATGGAGGGTGAAGATCATTTTTATACAATGGCGAGCGGCGGATTAGGCTGGGGAATGCCTGCTGCGGTGGGCGTCGCGCTCGGTAGAAAAAAACTGGGCCTGGCGGGCAGCGTTATCGCCCTGATCGGCGATGGCTCGGCAATGTACGCAATACAAGCACTGCACAGCGCTGCTGAACTGGGCTTGCCGATCATCTTTCTGATTATGAATAATCGCCGCTACGCGGCGCTGCAGGAGTTCGCGCCGGTGTTTGGCTATGCGCCCGATGAAAAACCTGTTGGTACAGATTTATCAGGTATTGATTTTGTCAGGCTGGCGGAGGCGCAAGGCGTGCAAGCCGCTCGTTTAGATAACCCGGATGAGCTTAGCTCGTCTTTGCTGGCGGCGCTGAGTGCTGAGGGACCGTATCTTTTGGAAGTCGTTATTGCCTGACGAAATGTACTGAAAGCCTGTCGCATCAGGTCGCTAGTAAGGTGGCGGCAAAGGCTATGCAAGATGCCCGCCGGTTTGCCACCGACGCCGCAAGTGGCCTAGCCAGACAGGTTCTATTGAGTCGCTGAGGCGCGCTACTCGACAGTTTGAAAATACCTAATCGCTGGTCGAGTATGCCCCGCATGTCCCCAACAATGAGGACAGACACTCCGCCTCAATCCCAACACACTAGCCTTTGGGTCGTGCATGGCTCAACAAACACTCAAGGAGAACATCATGTACAAGCAAAGCTTCTCAAGCGCCGCGGCCAGCATATTCGCAACAGCGCTTATGGTCGCATCATCGGCTTATGCAGATCATCACGCCACGGGTTCAGATACTTTAACCGCAGCAAAAGCTGCTGCGGATATTTGTGCGGGCAAGGTCAAGAGCGAGAGCCTCGTAGCCGAGTCGCTTAGCCGCGCTAAAGCGCTATCAGAGCTGAACGCTTTCATCACCCTTGACGAGGGCGGTGCAATATCCGCAGCCAAGCAGGTCGATGCCGCTAGAAAGAGTGGCGCACGTTGTAAGCCGCTCGAAGGTGTACCGATTGTCATTAAAGATAATATTGAAGTGGTAGGCCTGCCCAGTACTGCCGGCACGAAAGCATTAATGAAATACGTGCCAAAAGCGGATGCCCCGGTGGTCGCCAAACTACGCGCTGCAGGCGCCATAGTAATTGGCAAGACCAATATGCATGAATTGGCTTTTGGTGTATCCGGTTTTAATCCAAGCTTCTCGAGCAGTTCCAATGCGGGCGTACGTAATGCCTACGACAGTAGCAAGATTGCGGGTGGCTCCTCGTCAGGTACGGCAGCAGCTGTCTCCGCCAGAATTGCACCGGCAGGTCTTGGAACCGATACCGGCGGCTCGGTCCGCGTTCCATGCGCATTAAACGGCTGCTCATCGTTACGCCCGACCTTAGGCAGATACTCGCAAGCAGGAATTGCGCCGATCTCACGCACGCGCGACACTGCCGGTCCGATGGCAATTAGCATGGCTGATGTTGAGCTACTCGACCGGGTGATTACCGGAGAATCTCCCGTCCGCGCCGCTGATCTGAAAAAGCTTCGCTTTGGCGTCTACGCACCAATGCTTGCCAACTTGGATGCGGATACCAGAGCCGGATTTGATGTGGCAATACAAAAAATGAGAGATGCCGGTGTGACTATCGTCGACGTGGATATTCCCGGACTTACAGAACTCAACGGCCAGATCGGCTTCCCGGTTGCGTTATACGAAGCCTACGATGATATGGTCAGTTACCTGAACTACAGCGGCTCCGGTGTCACCATCGCCGATCTCGCCAAGGAGATTAGCAGCCCGGATGTAAAAGGCACCTACGATGGTTTGGTCATCCCGCGCAAACTGCCAGGACCTGATAATTCACTCGTCGATGCAAAGCCTGCCTACGATGCAGCAATTAGCACTGCCCGGCCGGCATTGATCAAGCTATATCAATCCACCTTTAGCAAAAACAAGATTGATGCGCTTGTGTTCCCGACTGTGACCAAGGTCGCGATGGATGCCACGCCAGATTCCAGCAGTCTGGGTAATTTCCTTGCCTATATTCAGAATACCGACCCAGGTAGTAACGCCGGTATTCCAGGCCTGCAGGTACCGGTGGGTCTGGGTACCTCGAGCAAGCTTCCGGTGGGGCTGGAGCTGGATGGCCCGGCGGGCAGCGACCGAAAACTCATCGGTATCGGGCTCGCACTTGAGCAGTTATTCGGACGCCTGCCGCCGCCTGCAAAGCGGTAACTACTAATGATTTTTCCCGAGCGCAGCGGCTAAGCCGCTGCGCCGGTTCAAGCCAAGCTTTGAGAAAATGCGCTTTAGGTAAGTGCGTACGGTAGATAACTCAATGGCTAGCCGCACTGCAATCTCTTTGTCTGTTAATCCCTCGATCACACACTGCGCGACCGCGCGCTCCCTTGCTGAAAGCGTTGATATACCTTCGTACTTGTCATAGACAGGTGTATCGATCTCTGCGCTTTGGCGTAAGGCTTTTGAGAATGCCGGCTCGATTAAATTCAATAGCTCGAGGGTGTGACGATCAAAGTTTGATCGATTATGTCGACGCCATATTCTCAAATCGCCGACATTACGGCCATTTACATTGCTGTACACATTCACACCCCAATGCAGCCCGTCCCGCGCTAAAAAATCATTAAAAAACTCGGTGCGCATCAAGTCACGCTGTGGCATCACCTGAGTTACTAGTGTCGGCACTCTGCGTCGCTGCAGCTCGAAAGTGATGGGGTCATGAAACTGGTAATACGCATCATAGGTACCGAGATTGGCCGCGTCCATGTTGATCGAAATGCCCTCATCAAACTTGTTTTCCGAATCGTTCCATACATACGATGCGAAAAAATCAGCTTGCAATAGCTCCATCAAACAATACCCCAGCTGCTCACGCACATCGGTCGCAGATAATCCTTCCGCCAACAGGCCGAATGCTTTGGATAACAGCCGAGTTTCGCGCGCGCTGAGATACATGCGCTTGAGTCTAAGGCGCTATCTCGGCGATTGCAAAAGTTTATATATTTATAATTTATTTTTGTACATGATGCTGACACAGCAGCGGCATCAGGCACAATCCCGCCATGTCCGCACCAAACAACTACAACCGCATCGCGCTGGCCGCGTGCTTTGGTACCTTCATCGAGTGGTACGACTTCCTGACGTTTGCGACGCTCGCGGTTCATTTCGCTGCGCTGTTCTTTCCGACGGACGACCCGGTCGCTGGATTGCTCTACAGCCTGGCCACCTTCGGTATCGGCATGGTAGTGCGCCCGCTGGGCGCCGCGGTGTTCGGATCATTTGGTGACAGGTATGGTCGCCGTCAAGTGTTCATAGCGACCATTGGCATCATGGGCATCGCTACATTTTTGGTTGGTTTGCTCCCCACATTTGCTGAGTGGGGATGGTGGGCCACCGGCCTGCTGCTCGCACTTCGTGTCATTCAAGGCTTAGCCATGGGGGGTGAAATTGGTGGCGCCAATGTGTACCTTGCCGAGCATGCGCCGCGCGAAAAACGCGGGGCCGCCACCAGTGTGCTGCAATGGATGGGTGGTCTCGGTATTCTGGCTTCGACTGCGCAGCTGATTATTCTGCAAACATGGCTCAGTAAAGAAGATTTTTCGAGCTGGGGTTGGCGTATACCTTTTTTATTATCCGCAGTATTGCTGCTGCTGAGCTTCAAGGCACGACTCGCACTGCTCGAGTCGCCCGTATTTAATCAAGTGCAAAGCACCGGTAATACCAGTGCCACACCGCTCAAGGACTGTGTGCAAGACCCACAAACCTTGCGCCATATGCTGCTACTGTTTTTTGGGGTTTCAGCAGGCGGCAGTGTTTTATTTTTCAGCTCGCAGGTGTACCTCGCGGTTTATCTGAAAACTGTAGTGCAGATGAACCCGGTCACGGTCAGCTGGTTGAGTGCGGCAAGCACCGTATGCCTATTCCCGCTGACATTTTTAGCCGGCGCGCTATCCGACCGATGGGGTAGGCGGCCGGTGGTGCTATCGGGATTATTACTCGGTACTGTTGCGATTATCCCGGTTTACATTGCCCTACCCCAGCTGGCTGATCGGTTGGAACTGGTATTTATACTGCAGCTGATATTAGTGAGCGCGGTTGCACTGGTCACCGGCCCGCAGACGGCCTTACTGTCAGAGCTGTTCAATGCGCGCACGCGCTATACCGCTGTGGGCTTGCCGCACAATCTCTCTGCCGGCTGGATCGGCGGCTTATCGCCCTATATGGTGAACCTGATCGCGAGCAAATCAGGCGTTGCCCTGGTCGGCCTTATCTACCCAAACGCCCTGTTACTCATAGCGCTTCTGGTGTGCTACTTCAAGCTACCGGAGACGCAGGGCCGCGACCTGGGCTCATAGCTATTCAGCTTGATTGAGGCGCGCTCAACATACCGACACACAGCGCGCGTAATAACAGAGCACCACCAAGGCGCGCGCCGATGTATCTGGATCTTTTTGCCCGCACTGCATGAGTGCGTGGTGCGCCAAGCTCTGCCAACGCAAGCGCCTACTGCGCCCCGAAGTGGTGACGATCAATCCTTGAAGTTTCCTCGCAATTAAATAATCTCGTTGATATATAAGGCTTTATCGGTGAGCTCATGATGTGGGCACGGTGGTTGCTAAACCAGGGTAGTTGCACCAGACCCGCCCTTACAACCTCAGGAGAACATCGCATGATGAACCGCCGCTTCCATCTTAAAACCCTGGCTGCGATCGCCGCAGTCGCTGTCAGTGGGTTGAGCGTTTCGAATTACGCTGCCGCTGCCGACACCATTAAAGTCGGTGTACTTCACAGCCTGTCCGGCACCATGGCTATCTCAGAGACCGTGCTTAAAGATACGGTGTTAATGGCGATCGATGAGATCAATGCCAAAGGCGGGGTGCTCGGTAAAAAACTCGAGCCGGTGGTGGTCGACCCTGCATCCAACTGGCCATTATTTGCTGAGAAGACCAAGCAGCTACTCACGCAAGATAAAGTCGCCGTCATATTCGGTTGCTGGACCTCTGTATCCAGAAAATCTGTGCTGCCGGTTGTTGAGGAGCTGAATGGCTTATTGTTCTACCCGGTGCAGTACGAAGGTGAAGAACTCTCAAAGAATGTGTTCTACACAGGGGCGGCGCCGAATCAGCAGGCTATTCCTGCTGTTGACTACCTGATGAGTAAAGAAGGTGGTGGAGCAAAGCGCTGGGTATTGCTAGGTACCGATTATGTTTACCCACGTACCACCAATAAAATTTTGCGTGCCTACCTGAAATCAAAAGGTGTAAAAGAGTCCGACATTGATGAAAAATACACGCCGTTTGGTCATTCTGATTACCAAACCATCGTAGCCGATGTGAAGAAATTCTCGCAGGGTGGCAAGACAGCTGTCGTGTCTACGATCAACGGCGACTCGAACGTACCATTCTACAAAGAGCTGGGTAACGCAGGCTTGAAGGCCAAGGATGTACCTGTGGTTGCGTTCTCGGTAGGTGAGGAAGAATTGCGTGGCGTAGATACCAAGCCGCTGGTGGGCCACCTCGCCGCCTGGAACTACTTCATGTCGATCAAAAATCCGACCAATGACGAGTTCACTAAAAAATGGGCGAGCTATGCCAAGGCTAAGGGTATTGCTGGCCACAAAGACAAGCCACTCACAAACGACCCGATGGAAGCCACCTATATCGGTATCAATATGTGGAAACAGGCGGTTGAAAAAGCCAAATCAACCGATGTCGATAAAGTAATCGCCGCCATGTCGGGCCAAACCTTCAAGGCACCAAGCGGTATTGTGTCAAAGATGGATGAGAAAAATCACCACCTGCATAAGTCGGTGTTTATTGGTGAAATCAAGGCAGACGGCCAGTTCAACGTAGTCTGGAAAACCCCCGGCCCGGTCAAGGCGAAGCCATGGAGCCCCTACATTGAAGGCAACGACAAGAAGCCTGATGAGCCTGTGAAGAAGTAAGTCATTCTTCATCTTCACGTAACTCTGTGTGCCGCGACCATTGCACAAAAGTGCATCGTCATTGAACTAGCACCGTTGGGCGGTGCGGCACCCGCCCAAATTCTTCGAATGATAATGACCATCTGGTTACGATGTATGTTTCAGGCGGGGCGCCGCTGTCTGCTCAGCTTGATTTGTATGGGTATGATGAGCAGTGCCTTTGCTCTCTCCAGTAATGAAGCCAAACAACTGGCGACCGGCGAGACAGACACCCGCATCAAGACCCTTGCGCAGTTAGTGAGTCGTGCTGATGAAGGCGCTTACCGGCTGATCAAGGCAATGAATGACGATGCAGTCAAAATTGCAGGTGATCGCATACTCATTATTGAAGATGGCAAAGCCATTGATGCAGTTAGTGGTGAGGCAACCAACCTGCCCGACAGCGCCGAAGATGTCATCAGCAATAATCGCATGCGCGCCGAGCTGGAAAGTGCAATGGCTGCGCTGCGCCTGCTCTCGAAAAACCCTGCTACTCGGCTTGAGGCGGCACAAGCGCTACTCAAAGAACCCGACGCAGAAAAAATACCGCTACTGCGTAAAGCACTGGCATCGGAATCCGAGAGCACAATAAAATCTACCTTATCGCTTGCGCTGGCAGCTGCGTCGCTGGGCGACCCTGACCCGGCAATCAGACTCAATGCAGCTAAAGAAATAGCAAGCTACCAAACCCCGCAAACCATCCTGCTACTTAATCAACGACTGGCAGATGAAACCGTACCGGAGGTCAGAGCAGCAGTAGCTGCCTCCTTACGCGAAGTTCAAGCCGCGCTTCAATGGGGTGACAAACTGGGGGTTCTATTTACTGGGCTTAGCTTGGGCTCTATTTTGTTACTCGCAGCGCTTGGGCTTGCAGTTACCTACGGGCTGATGGGTGTGATCAACATGGCGCATGGCGAGTTGATCATGATTGGCGCGTATGCCACCTACGTTGTTCAAGGTTTATTTCGCACCTATTTGCCGGATTCATTTAATGCTTATCTTCTGGTTGCAGTACCGGCTGCGTTCTGCGTATCGGCTTTGGTTGGTGCTGTCATTGAACGACTGGTGCTTCGCCATTTATACGGCCGCCCCCTCGAAACTTTACTGGCAACCTGGGGTATCAGTCTGATTCTGATTCAAGGTGTACGCTCGGTATTCGGCGCACAAAATGTCGCCGTAGAAAATCCTGCTTGGCTATCCGGTGGCTGGCAGGTACTTCCGAATTTGATACTGCCTTATAACCGTATCGTCATCATCATGTTTGCCGTACTGGTGCTGATTGGTATGGCCTTACTGATCTCTAAAACACGGCTAGGCTTGTTTGTACGTGGCGTCACACAAAATCGCACCATCGCCGCGAGCATGGGTGTGAACACGGCCCGCATCGACACCCTGGCCTTTGCACTTGGCTCGGGTATTGCAGGCTTGGCGGGTGCGGCGCTGTCACAAGTGGGCAATGTAGGGCCAGACCTGGGTCAAAACTACATCGTTGATTCATTCATGGTGGTGGTTCTTGGCGGTGTGGGGCAACTCGCCGGTACTGTGTACGCAGCACTTGGCTTGGGCGTGCTGAATAAACTGCTCGAGGGTATGGCCGGCGCTGTTCTGGCAAAGATTGCTGTGCTTGTCATGATCGTCATCTTCATTCAAAAGCGTCCACAAGGCATCTTTGCGCTTAAAGGCCGGAGTGCGGAGGCCTGAAATGAAAAGCCATATATCACCTGAAGCCAGATCTTATTCACCCGCGCCATTACTTTCAGCTAACGGATGGCGCGGTTTCATCATTGCGCTCATTGTCATTTGCGTCATCGCACCCATAGCTAATTTATGGGTGCCTCAAACCAGTCTGTTTCACCTGAGCGATTATGCAGTTGCCTTAATCGGCAAGATTATGTGCTACGCGATCTGCGCGCTGGCGATGGATCTGGTGTGGGGCATCGCCGGTGTTTTATCGTTAGGTCACGGACTGTTTTTCGCGCTGGGCGGTTACATGATGGGCATGTACCTGATGCGGCAAATTGGTCGCGACGGTAACTACCATAGTGACTTACCTGACTTCATGGTATTCCTCGACTGGAAAGTATTGCCTTGGCACTGGGCGCTATCAGACAGCTTTATTGCTACGCTTCTCTTGATTGTGCTGGTGCCAGGCGTACTGGCGTTGATCTTTGGCTTCTTTGCGTTTCGATCGCGCATCAAAGGGGTTTATTTTTCCATCATCACGCAGGCACTGACCTTTGCCGCCATGCTGCTGTTTTTCCGTAATGAGACTGGCTTCGGTGGCAATAACGGCTTCACCGATTTCAAGCGCATTCTGAATATACCGATCGCCACCCAAAGCATGCGCATGACCTTATTTATGTTGACCGGCATATGTTTGCTTGGGTTCTTCCTGATGGCGCGCTACATTGTTCAAAGCAAGTTTGGCCGCGTGCTGCAAGCGATTCGCGATGCAGAAAACCGGGTAATGTTCTGCGGCTATTCAACGCTTCAGTACAAACTGAGTATCTGGACTTTGTCAGCCGTCATGTGCGGCGTCGCCGGTGCGCTGTATGTACCGCAGGTTGGCATCATCAACCCAAGTGAAATGAGTCCGGCCAATTCGATTGAGATTGCGATCTGGACTGCCGTCGGCGGGCGCGGCACACTGATTGGCCCAATTATTGGGGCATTCCTTGTTAATGGCGCTAAAAGCTGGCTAACGGTCGTTGCACCATCTATCTGGCTGTATTTCCTCGGGCTGTTATTCATTGCGGTCACGCTGTATTTACCGGGTGGTGTCATAGGGCTGATCAAGAAGCTGACCGGAGGCCGCACATGAACCCCGAGCTGATGCAGTCAGGCGCAAAACGGCTGGCGACTTACCAACAAAAAATTGCGCAGTCACCGGTCGTCAATACAGCCTCGGGCGGCAGTATGTCGTTAGGACGGCCGCATCAATCCGGTGAGCTTGATCTTGTTCATGGTCGAATTCTTTATCTTGAAGATGTGAGCGTCAGCTTTGATGGTTTCAAGGCAATCAATAAGCTCTCTCTCGATATCGCACCGGGTGAATTACGCTGCGTCATTGGCCCTAACGGCGCAGGTAAAACCACCATGATGGACATTATCACGGGCAAGACTCGGCCTGATGAGGGCGTCGTCTACTTCGGCAGCACGATTAATTTGCTGAGACACACTGAACCGGAAATAGCTGCCATGGGCATAGGCAGGAAATTTCAAAAGCCAACCGTATTTGAAAAATTGTCAGTATTCGAAAACCTGGAATTAGCCCTAAAGACACATAAAGATGTACGCTCGTCTTTGTTTTTTCGGTTGGATTCCGAGCAGAGTGACCGTCTCGACGAGGTTCTACACATCATCAAACTGACCGGTCATGTGCATCAAACCGCAGGTAACCTCAGCCACGGCCAAAAACAATGGCTGGAAATCGGCATGCTGCTGATGCAAGAACCCCGAGTATTACTGCTTGATGAGCCAGTGGCTGGCATGACCGACGAAGAGACTGAACGCACTGCCGAGCTATTACTTCAGTTAAAAGGCAAGCACTGCCTGATTGTGGTCGAGCATGACATGAAATTTATTGAAGCGATTTCAGATACGGTCACGGTACTGTGCGATGGTGCGGTACTGGCTCAAGGCCCGCTCGCCAAGGTTGCAGCCGATGAGCGTGTAATCGAAAGCTACCTGGGACGGTAAAGACCATGGCTATGCTGACAATATCGCGCGTGAATCAATACTACGGTGGGTCGCATATATTGCGCGACGTGAGCCTGAAGGCTGACCCCGGCAAAGTGACTGTGCTGCTGGGTCGTAATGGCGTAGGCAAAACCACCTTGCTCAAATCCTTGATGGGCTTGGTACCGATTCGCAATGGCGAGATCGCATTTAACGGCGTGCCTATTGAATCCGCGACACCCTACGAGCGCGCCCGCACCGGTATCGGCTATGTTCCTCAAGGTAGAGAAATATTCGCCCGCCTGACTGTCGAAGAAAATCTGCGGATGGGCTTGGCTACCAAGCCGGGGAATGTTCCGGTACCAAATCGTTTGTATGAGTTGTTTCCAATTCTCGATAGCATGCGCCACCGGCGTGGTGGTGATTTATCGGGTGGTCAGCAGCAGCAACTAGCGATTGCTCGCGCGCTGGCCGCAGGCCCCAAGTTACTGGTGCTGGATGAGCCTACTGAGGGCATACAGCCCTCGATCATTAAAGATATTGGAAGAGTCATTCGATTAATGGCAAGCCAAGAAAACATGGCTGTCCTGCTGTGTGAGCAGTACTACGACTTTGCGGAAGAACTTGCCGACGATTATTACGTGCTGGAGCGCGGTGCAATTATCGATCACGGCGCTGGAAGTGAGATGAAAAAGAACAATGTACGCAAGTTGGTCGCTATCTAAAACTTTTCTTTTTCAGGTAGCGGCAACACGTCAGTACCGCAGATGGTATCAGTCAACCCGCTGCCACGCGTCACCAAATCGCTAACAGCGTGATTGAACGCTGCCCTCGCCGCTCACAACCTAAGTAGATGGATTATTCGCCATTAGCTTTGCCCTGCTAATCGGACACGCTCTTCGCAAATGCAAGGCCTCAGCTGCTTTTTCTTTTTCTATATTTTCTCGAATTTTATCCATGTCGAGCATGGAGATTTGCTGCATAAGATAGGCGACCCTGTCTACATCATGAGCACCTTTTTCAAAATACAGGATGATGCGCTGCCTGAAAATCAACAAAGCACTCTCGTTGACCAAACCAAAGCGTTGCGCTAATTCGGGTTCTTGGTGAACATCGCAGTGCGCAATGACTGCTGAAGGAATCACACTCGCCAGGAGCTGGTCTTGTCCGGTTTCAGTTTCGCTAGTGACAAAACGAACGATCAAGGTCTCACTTGTCTCTACAAGCGCATCAAAGTCAGCAGCACTGGTTGTACAAGGGCTCATCGCGGGTCAGGGTAACCAGCGGATCATCGGCAGACAGGCAGCGAACCACGCTGCACAGCCAGCCGCTATACGATCTAATCGCGCCGCTGATCAGCTTTCACAGGAACAGCGCGCGCCTGTGATTTTGAAGATTTGAAAACCGCCGCAATCACACCGACGCATACGATTACGCACAGCACGATCGCCGGCGATTCAAGCAGCGAATGTGTGTGGTCATAAGATGCGCCGTGAGCCAGCGCAAGGCTCGAGCTAATACTGCCGCATAAGCCAACGAGAATTTTTTCGAAATTCAACGCGTTCCCCTCATCAAAAGATAGTCAGAAAAACGCCGCCGAGCATTTGGCTTGGCGGTGATGTCGCTTGCAATAGAAGCGTTGGTCAATGATTACGACCTATGCATCTAATCAATGGCCGTGTGCAGCACACGATCGAATTTACTTCTGACGCTGCGACATGGCAAGCGGATTTAACAAGTTGCTTTTTTATACAGTAGGCTGTGGTCGTGCCGATCTATTCCGCACGGAGTAAGCTGAAACGCATTAAAAACGCCGTATTAACTTACGCCGGTAGTATTTAGAGCAAGACTCAGGCGCCGTGCGATCAGGCGTGTTTCCGACCATCCCAAATGCTGGTAATACGCCAGCGCAGGATGATTATCTACATCGGCCAGCAACTGCGCGCGCGTGGCACCCTGCGCTCTGGCCCAATCGAGCGCAGCCTGCAGCACCTCGCGCCCGACGCCTTGGCCACGCCACTCTGTGTGTACCACCATGTCCTCAACCCACGCCGACGGCGCGCCTTCGGCAGTCGAGAACACCAGCTGCGCCGAGCACATCGCAATCACCCGCGACTGCGCTGCGCGCGCCACCATGATGCAGCCGGTCGGGCTGCTCAGCACGGCCGATAAGCCGCGCACTTGACGTTCAGCGTCGGGGTTGAAATCCTGCTCGATACTGAATAAATCGGCGAGCAGGGCCACCAGCGAGGGAATGTCGTCAGCGCGCGCCGGTTCAATCCGCCATGGCTTATCGCTCACTCGCGCCCCCGGCCGTAAATAATGATCGCTAAAAAAAGTGTCGGGGTCTCGCTCAGCACCTCGGGGCCGTGCGGTACATCGCCGCGAAAGCTCAGCGTATCGCCCGGGCCGATCTCGTAGGTTTCGTTGCCATGTCGATAAGTCATACGCCCCTGCAGCATGTAGATCAGCTCGGTACCCGGGTGCTGAAACGTGGGAAACACCTCGGAGGCATCGTCCAGGCTGATCAAGAAAGGCTCGAACAGCTTCTCTGGCCCCTGGTCGTAAGCCAGCAGCCGGTAGGTATGGCCCGAGCGAGTGCCGCGCCGCACCACCTCCATGCCCTCGCCGGCCCGCACCAGCTGCGCATTGCCCTCGATCACATCCACATCTCGGAATAGCGCCGACAGCGAGATACCCAGCGAGCGCGCCAGGCGATGCAAGGTATCCAGGCTGGTTTGGCATTGCCCGTTTTCGATTTTCGACAGCATGCCACGCGAAATCCCAGCCAGCGTCGAGACCTCGGCAATCGTCAGCCCGTGCGCCAGCCGCTTCTCGCGCAAGGCCGCGCCAAGGTGGCGCGCCACCGCCAAACCCTCGCCGCCGGCTGCCTCCTCGTTCGCCGCCGCCAGCGCCGGTGGTGCTGTCCGCCTATTGACCATGTTCCCCCTGGAGATGTTGTTGACCCACAATAAAAAGTGAGATATAAGAATAATTGTTTATTGTGAAGAAACAAAGCGCCGCTGTCAAAGCGGATCGCACTCAACCGAAAAGTTCAACTGTATGCCTTGGAGTTTGCTCCGTTTTGGCCTCAGCCGCTCGCACCCCGAGCCGAGGATGTTTACCACCCCGTCCGAGCTGAAGTCGGACTACGACGTGGTGATTATTGGTGCTGGCGGCCATGGTTTAGCCGCTGCGTATTACCTGGCGCGCGACCACGGCATTACGCGCGTGGCGGTGCTTGAAAAAGGCTACATCGGCGGCGGCAATACCGGTCGCAATACCACCATTATTCGCTCGAACTATTTAACGCCCGAAGGCGTGAAGTTTTACGATGCCTCGGTCAACCTCTGGCAAGACCTGAGCGAAGATTTCGACCTCAACCTGTTCTACTCGACGCGCGGGCATTTCACCCTGGCGCATACCGATTCAGCAGTACGCACCATGCGCTGGCGGGCTGAGGTGAATAAACACTACGGGGTTGACTCGGAGTTAGTCGGACCGGATTTCATCAAGCGCGCCTGCCCTTCGATCGACATTACCTGCGGCGGTCATGCGCCAATTCTCGGCGCGCTGTATCACGCGCCGGGGGCGATCGCGCGTCATGATGCAGTGGCATGGGGCTATGGTCGCGGCGCGTGCAATCGTGGTGTCGAGATTCATCAGCAAACTGCAGTCACCGGCATCGAGGTGAAAGCGGGCAAAGTGGTGGGTGTACAAACCACACGCGGTCGCATCAACACCAGCAAAGTACTGTGCGCAGTGGCTGGCTTTACGCCACGCGTTACCGATATGGTTGGTATTCGCACCCCGCTCTATATTCATCCGCTGCAAGCTATGGTGAGCGAGCCAATGAAGCCCTGGCTGGATCAAATTTTTGTGTCGGGTAGCTTGCATATCTACGTCAGCCAAAGCGCGCGCGGTGAGCTGGTGATGGGCGCGTCGTTAGACCCGTATGAGGTGCAATCAACGCGCTCAACACTGGATTTCACCGAGAGCTTATCGGCGCATATGCTCGATATGTTCCCCTTCTTGTCGCACGTGAAGGTAAACCGGCAGTGGTCGGGTATGGCTGACATGACGCCGGACTTCGCGCCCCTGATGGGTATCACGCCGGTCGAGGGTTTTTATCTCGACGCTGGCTGGGGCACCTGGGGCTTCAAGGCAACGCCCGTGTGTGGCAAAACTATGGCCTGGACAGTGGCGAACAACAAGCCGCATGAATTGATTACCGGGTTTTCTTTGGATAGGTTCCGCAACTATTCGCTCACCGGCGAAAAAGGCGCGGCCAGCGTGGGGCACTGATATGAAACTGATGCCCTGCCCTGTGAACGGTCTGCGCGCCATCTCTGAGTTTTTTTACTGGGGTGAGGTGCGCGTCAGTCCCAACCCTGATACCTGCTCCGACGACGAGTGGGCCAACTACGTGTTCAATCGCAATGGTGCACCAGGAGTAAAACGCGAGTGGTGGTGCCACACGCCGTCGAATACCTGGTTCATTGCAGAGCGTGATACCAGTGAGGATCGTGTGCTACGCACTTGGTTACCGGGAGCGGAGCCATGAGCCGACTCCCTCCGATGCCTGATGAATGGATTAATCGCGGTCGCTCGCTGAAATTCCGTTTTGAAGGTAATGACTACGTTGCGTTCGAAGGTGACGCCATCAGTAGCGCGCTGTGGGCCGCCGGTGTGAAGACACTCGGGCGTAGCTTCAAGTACCACCGCCCGCGCGGCATCTTGTCGATGGCCAATCATGATGTCAACGTGATGCTGCAAGATGGACAGCGCCACAATGTGCGCGGCGATGTTATCCCGGTACGTTTGGGTATGGATTTATCTGCCGTGAACACCTGGGGCGGCGTCAATAGTGATTGGGCGCGATTGCTTGACAAGCTGTCGGCGTTTTTGCCCGTCGGCTTTTACTACAAGGCATTTCACAGCAAGCGCTGGTTCCCGATGTGGGAGCGCATGTTCCGCAATATCACGGGTCTCGGCAAGCTTGATCTATCGACACCGCATATTCGAACAGCCAAGCGCTATGACTACTGCGACGTACTGATTATTGGTGCAGGCCCATCAGGCCTTAGCGCGGCATTGGCGGCAGCAGATGCAGGCGCCCACGTCGTACTGGTCGATGAAAATGCGCGCGCAGGTGGCTCCGGGCTATACCAACTTGGCGCAGATACTGCGCGACGTGATCGTACGCACGCATTGCTGAATGCAGTGCGCCAGCACGCCAATATCCGCATCCTTGAATCAACACTAGCAGCGGCTTGGTACGCTGATCAGTGGATACCTCTGATTGACGCAGAGAAGATGGTGAAGCTGCGCGCCAAAGCCACCGTAGTTGCCGGTGGCGCATACGAGCAGCCTACGGTGTTTCGTAACAATGATCTGCCCGGTGTGATGCTCGGCTCGGCCATGCAGCGTCTGATTTATCGCTATGCTGTACAACCGGCGCGGCGCGTCGTGATCAGTGCTGCCAATGATGACGGCTACCGCTTGGCGCTCGACCTGCTGCAGGCTGGTGTTCAAGTTCAGGCACTGGCTGATCTGCGCGACAACATCCCGGCCTCGGCAGTGGTTGAAGCCGTGCGACAACGTGGTGTTGAGTGTTTGCTCAGTACTGCGGTGTACGAGGCACATGCTAATGATCGCGGTGAGCTGGGTGCAGTCACTCTATGCAAAGTGCGTGATGGTATAGCGGATACCGCCAGCGCATGGCGTATCGACTGCGACGGTGTGGCCATGAGCACCGGCTGGGCACCTGCGGCCAACCTGCTGTATCAGAGTGGCGCGAAAATGCGCTTTGATGAGCGCACGCAGCAGTTTGTACCGGCGAGCTTGCCGGAGGGCGTATTTGCCTGTGGCCGCGTCAATGGCGTGTACGACTTCGACGCGCGCATGGCAGATGGCGCGCGCGCCGGTAGCTCTGCAGCCGCCTTTGCGCTCGGCATTGCCGTCAACATTCCTGCGGTTCCTGCTGACGAAAGCCGACCCAGCCACCCCTGGCCGGTCATCGAGCACCCGAAAGCCAAAAACTTTGTCGACTTTGATGAAGACTTGCAGGTCAAGGACTTTGCCAATGCGGCGCAAGAGGGCTACGACAACATCGAGCTGCTGAAGCGCTACTCAACTGTCGGTATGGGCCCGAGCCAGGGCAAGCACTCGAACATGACGGCGCTGCGCATTCTGGGGCGCTTGCTGGGTAAATCTCCCGAACAAGTGGGCACCACCACCGCGCGTCCGTTTTTTCATCCGGTGCCGATGTCGCATCTGGCCGGGCGCGGCTTTCATGCGCAGCGGCGCAGCCCGTTGCATGGTCGGCATGCTGCGCTTGGTGCCGTGTTCATGCCCGCGGGTGTATGGGAAAGACCGGAGTACTACGCGCAGGCGGGCAAGTCGCGCACCGATTGCATTCATGCTGAGGTACGTCGTGTAAGAAATCAGGTAGCGTTAATCGACGTCGGCACACTCGGCAAGATTGAAGTGCGTGGCCCGCAGGCAGCCGAGTTTTTGAATCGTGTCTACACCGCGCGTATTGATTTGCTGAAGGTAGGTGGCACGCGCTACGCGATTATGTGCGACGAGTCGGGTGTAGTGACCGATGAAGGGGTCATCGCACACCTTGAACAAAATGTGTACTACTTCACCACCACCACCTCAGGTGCTGCGAATGTCTATCGTGAGATGTCGCGCCTGAATGCCGAGTGGGGTCTACAGTGCGGCATCATTAATCTTACCGGAGCCTATGCCTCGGTTAACCTGGCTGGGCCGGATTCACGCAAAGTTCTGGCGCCACTCACCGATGTTGATCTGTCGGCTGCCGCTTTCCCCTACCTCGCGGTACGACAAGGCAAAATCGCCGGTATCGACGCGCGCATCATGCGGGTAGGTTTTGTTGGTGAATGGGGCTACGAAATTCATGTACCTGCCGAGTACGGTGCCACCTTATGGGACGCATTAATGGCAGCCGGCAGCAGCTACGGCATCGGCCCCTTCGGTGTCGAAGCACAGCGCTTACTGCGTCTTGAAAAAGGCCACCTGATTGTCAGCCAAGATACCGACGGTCTGACGCATCCATTCGAGGTATCGATGGATTGGGCAGTAAAAATGGATAAGCCCTTCTTCATCGGTCAGCGCTCACTAAAAATCGTGCGTGAGATGCCGCTCAAGCGCAAGCTGGCTGGCTTCCAATTACCCGCTAGCCACAGCGGCGCAGTACCGCAAGAGTGTCATTTGATTATTCACCAAGGCGAGATTGCCGGTCGTGTGACCAGTTGCTACTGGAGCCCGAACCTCGGTCATCACATTGGCTTGGCGTTTTTGCCACCTGAGATGTGCGAACCGGGCACGCGGTTTCAGATTCGCTTGAGTGACGGCAGTATGGTCGGCGCAGAAGTTTGTGCCACGCCGTTCTTCGACCCCGATAACCTGCGTCAAAAGGAGAGCGCATGAGCACGCCCGCCCGCGTGAGTCCACTCACCGATGCGCAGATGACCGACGCCGCGCGCTGGATCGAGCTTGAGCAAATGCGTGTAGTCGCTGCTTTCCGTCAGGAGCATATCGCGTCACTTCAGACGGTCGCTATCGGTGATTTAAGTTTTCGTCGTCGCACGGGTGTCAAAGGGCCGGGCGCAGCAGCAGCATTGAATGCTGCGGGCATCACGACGCCGCAGCAGCCGAACCAGTGGTGCATGAGTGAAGGCGCACTCATCGCGCGACTTGGTCTGACCGAGTACCTGATAGAACAACACAGCGCGCCTGATGCAGTGTCACGGGTGCTGTCGCTGCCCGCTGCAGCGGATGTCTACCCGGTGCCGCACTACGATGCAGCGCTGATTATTCTGGGCCCGCTTGCCGCTGATCTGTTTCGCCAAACCTGCTCGGTCGATATGGCAACGCTGGATGCCCGCCAAGGCGCACTGGTATTGACCTCAGTGGTCGGTGTGGGCGCTACCGTTGCTGCGATGAATACAGCAGCGGGTACTGCCTACCGCATGTGGTTTGACGGAACCTACGGTAGTTATATGTGGGAGACGCTGTGCGAGATCGCGCACGATATGGGAGGTGGGGCGATTGGCTACGACAGCATGTCGAAGGCAATCGGATGAAGCGCAGATAAAAAGCCAAACAGGCTCATGTGACGGGCCGTAGAAAGGGGAGACCATGAAACCAGCAGAGGCCAAGAAATTCCTGAAAGAGAACGGCGTCAAGTATGTGCTGGCGCAGTTCGTTGATATACACGGCGCCGCAAAAGCGAAATCAGTACCGGTCGAGCACTATGACACCGTGATTACCGATGGCGCCGGATTTGCCGGTTTCGCGTTGGCGGGTATGGGTATGAAACCCAACGCCGATGGCGACTACATGGCCGTTGGCGATCCGAATACGCTCAGCCTGGTGCCGTGGCAACCGGGCTACGCACGTATGGCATCTGACGGCCATGTACATGGCGAACCGTGGCCATACTGCTCACGCGTGATTCTGCAAACGCAGCTCGAGCGCATGGAAGCCAAAGGCTGGATTTTCTACACCGGCATGGAGCCGGAGTTTTCTTTGCTCAGAAAAGTTGAAGGTCGCTTGGTACCGTGCGACGCCTCCGACACACTGGCCAAGCCCTGCTACGACTACAAAGGCTTGTCACGCTCGCGTGCGTTTCTTGAGAAGCTGGCCGAGTCAATGCGTGCCGTGGGTATCGATGTGTATCAGATCGACCATGAAGATGCGAATGGTCAGTTCGAGATTAATTACACCTACGCTGATGCCCTAACCTCTTGCGATCACTACACCTTCTTCAAGATGGGTGCGGCCGAAATCGCTGCCGAGATGGGGCTGATCTGCTCCTTCATGCCCAAGCCATTCAGCAATCGTCCGGGCAATGGCTTGCACATGCACATGAGCATCGGTAATGGCAAAAAAAATCTGTTTGAAGATAAATCGGACAAACGCGGGCTAGACCTGTCCACCATGGCGTATCACTTCGCCGGTGGTTTGCTGGCGCATGCATCTGCCCTGGCCGCGGTGTGCTGCCCAACAGTCAACAGCTACAAGCGTCTGGTGGTGGGTCGCTCCCTCACCGGCGCTACCTGGGCACCTGCGTACATCTGCTACGGCAACAATAATCGCTCCGGCATGATTCGTGGCCCGGGTGGTCGTATCGAGTTACGTCTGCCCGATGGCTCTGCCAATCCTTACCTTGCGACTGCCGCCGTCATCGCGGCGGGTCTGGATGGCATTGAGCGCAAACTGGATCCGGGCGAGCCAGTGACTGAAAGCTTGTACGAGATGAGCCCTGCGCAGTTGCGCAAGCAAGGCATACGGATGCTGCCGCAGAACCTGAAAGAAGCGCTCGATGCGTTTGAAAAAGATGATGTTGTTCAGGGCGCGCTCGGGCCGCTCGCACCCGATTTCCTTGAGCTAAAGCGCATGGAGTGGGTCGAGTACATGCGCCATGTATCTGATTGGGAAGTTGATCAGTACCTGCAATTCTTCTGATCAGCGTTGAGGAGAAAAAATCATGTGTGGAATCGTAGGGCTGCTGGTGAAAAAGCCAGCACTCAAACAGCAACTCGGTCAGCTGATGGTACCGATGCTGATCGGCATGACCGAGCGCGGGCCGGACTCGGCGGGGCTGGCCGTGTTTGCCGAGCCGCTGAAAGGCTCGGCGCGCAAGCTTAGCTTGTACTCGGGTTTAACCGAAGCGGGCGCAGATTTTGATTGGCATGGCATGGCGCATGGGTTGCAGCAGCATCTCGGCATTACATCAACCATCGATGTCAAACATAACCATGCCGTGCTGAGCTTCGAGGTATCGCCGGATATCGTAAAGAAATGGCTGCGCGAGCATCACCCGAAGCTGCACATCCTGTCGACCGGTCAGACGATTGATCTGTATAAAGATATCGGCACCCCATCGATGGTGTCTGATCGGTATGACTTCAGCTCACTCACCGGCTCGCATCTGGTTGGCCATACACGTATGGCGACCGAGTCGGCAGTCACGCCCGATCGCGCTCACCCATTCACCGCAGGTGAAGATTTTTGCCTGGTGCATAACGGTTCGCTGTCGAACCCGTATGGCTTGCGCCGCAAGCTCGAGCCGCATGGCATTCACTTCGATACCGACAACGATACCGAGGCCGCATGCCGCTTTCTGGAGTGGCGACTGCGCGAAGGCGATGATCTCGAGACCGCGCTTCATGCCGGTTTTGAAGAGCTGGATGGTTTCTTTACCTTCCTGATGGGCACACCTGACAAGCTGGCACTGATTCGCGATCCTTTCGCTTGCAAGCCAGCAGTGGTTGCCGAGACCGATGATTATGTAGCGATCGCCAGCGAGTTTCGTTCACTAGCGCATCTGCCCGATGTCAAGCACGCCAAAGTATTCGAGCCGGCGCCGGAGGAAATGTACGTATGGAACGCATGAGCTTTGACCTCGCCAGCACACCGCTGCGTGAGGTAAACCAGTTTTTGCATCAGCAGCTACAAGCCGACGACAAGCGCCATGTTGAGGTGCATAACCCCGATGGTGCGCACAACATCGCGGTGGGTCTTGATCAGCCGGTCACCGTTGAGATTCATGGCCATGCGGGGTACTACGCCGCCGGCATGAACAAGAAAGCACACGTCATCGTGCACGGCAGCGCAGGCACCGGTGTTGCTGAAAACATGATGAGTGGTGTGGTGCATGTGAAGGGCTTCGCATCGAACGGCGCGGGTGCCACTGCGCACGGCGGCTTGCTGGTGATTGATGGTGATGCAGGTCTGCGCTGCGGTATCTCGCTCAAAGGCGCAGACATCGTGGTCGGCGGCTCGGTAGGCAGCTTCTCCGGCTTTATGGCCCAGGCCGGTCGCATGGTTATTTGCGGTAACGCCGGCGATGCGCTGGGTGATTCTTTGTATGAGGCGGTGATCTACATTCGTGGTGAGGTGAAATCACTCGGTGCAGATGCGCAGTTCGAGCCCATGACCGATGAAGATCGCGCCACCGTCGCCGACTTGCTGCGACAGGCAGGCTTGCAGCACGACCCCGCCTCATTTAAACGTATTGCCTCGGCGCGTAGCCTGTACCACTGGAACGCCGACGCTAATCAGGAATATTAAGCCGCATGTCGGCAGGAAAAACATCATGGATATGAAACCCGTTCAGTTCAAGCGTCGATCCACCGAAGAGTCGGCTGGCTTTGATCGTAGTGTGATCGATTACATTCAAAACGCTGCGGCGCATGGCTTGTACGAGATTCGTGGTCTCGGTGCCAAGCGCCGCGTACCGCATTTTGATGATCTGCTGTTTCTGGCGGGCTCGTTATCGCGCTACCCATTGGAAGGCTATCGCGAGAAATGCTCAACCAAAACACTGCTCGGTACACGCTTCGCGAAAAAGCCGGTAGAGCTGGAGATTCCGATCACGATTGCCGGCATGAGCTTCGGCGCGTTGTCAGCCAATGTGAAAGAAGCGCTCGGCCGTGCTGCGACCGAGATGGGCACCAGCACCACCACCGGCGACGGTGGTATGACGCAAGAAGAGCGCGGCTCCTCGAAAACGCTGGTGTATCAATGCCTGCCTTCGCGCTACGGTTTCAACCCGGATGATTTACGCAAAGCCGATGCGATTGAAGTCGTGATCGGCCAGGGCGCCAAACCCGGCGGCGGCGGCATGCTGCTCGGACAAAAAGTGAATCCGCGTGTGGCCAAGATGCGAACGCTGCCGCAGGGCGTAGATCAGCGCTCTGCCTGCCGTCACCCCGACTGGACCGGGCCGGATGATCTCGCCATCAAGATTCTCGAGCTGCGCGAAATGACCGACTGGGAAAAACCGATTTATGTGAAGGTCGGTGCTACCCGTACCTTCCATGACGTCAAGCTGGCGGTGCATTCCGGTGCCGACGTTGTGGTGGTCGATGGCATGCAAGGCGGTACAGCAGCCACGCAAACCTGCTTCATCGAGCACGTCGGTATTCCTACATTGGCCGCTGTGCGTCAAGCGGTTGAGGCATTGGAAGACCTGAACATGAAAGGTACAGTGCAGCTGATTGTGTCGGGGGGTATTCGTACCGGCGCAGATGTAGCGAAAGCGCTGGCGATGGGGGCTGATGCAGTCGCTATCGGCCAGGGTGTGTTGTTTGCCCTGGGCTGCAACTCCGAGACCTATGTGCGCAATGATCAGCACCACTCCGCGCTCGATGCTTACGACGCCATCGGTACCGCACCCGGATACTGCCACCATTGCCATACGGGCAAGTGCCCGGTGGGTGTGACCACGCAAGATGCTGAATTAGAGCAGCGACTCGAGCCTGCAGTCGGCGCCAAGCGCGTGCGTAATTATCTGAAGACGCTGAACATGGAGCTGACCACTATCGCGCGTGCTTGCGGCAAACAGAATGTGCACCACCTCGAGCGCGAAGATCTTGTGGCACTGACATTGGAAGCGGCTGCAATGGCGGGTGTGCCGCTGGCAGGCACCAACTGGGTACCCGGTCGATAAATTGTTTCCAATGGACAAAATGCTCGTCTATCATGGGGTTGGCTAGGCCGTTCAATAAGGGCTTGCAGTTTTAGCAAGCCCTTTTGTTAACCAGTTTCGGAAAGGAGGTTGGCAGCACCATCGGACCATGTCCCGCAGAGGACAGGCCGCGTTCCATGCATAGTTCAAGAAAAGCGCTAGGACGAAAAGAGGAGACACAAATGAATCAACCCACGCAATCCTCCCTCGACCCCGAAATGCAGCAACGGGCCGAGGCCATGTATTCCCGTGACCGGTGGAGCGCCCTGCTCATTCTCGCCGTGTTATGGGCCTCACTTATTTACACGTATATCAAGGTGCCGCACGGCTTTCTCGGTACGCCTATTGGCGTAGTGCTCATTATTGCGGGCGTATTGCTACTGGTTTTCAATACCAGCTCGATACTGGCAATGCTGGCGCACTACCGGGAGGACCGTGATCATATTTACGGTCAAGATCTTCGCAACCTCGATCTGAACCGACAACGCCTGCGCGAGCTTGCATTACGACCGGCGCATGTCGACACTGACCCGGGAGCACCATGATGAGTAAACCCTACGAACCCCCTGTGCAAAGCAGCGCCGGACAAATGTTCGACAGCGTGGTGGTGCTGGTGCTGGTGTATGCCAGCCTGCTCGCGCCGTTGCTATTCAAAGCAGCAGCCGAGCCACCAAAAACCGACGACAAAGCAGCACCGACGTGGGAATCGCTGAATCAAACGCCGGCCATGGTCGAGCAATGGGAAAAGCTCGGTGTCAAGGTTGAGGCTGCGGCACCCATGATTACCAACCGCTTTGACTACACCATAGAGCCGATCAGCCTGCTGCTGACGTTCATTGTGATTGTTGGCTATTTTGTGTTCGTGCTGCGTGTCTCTGAAAAAGAGTACCGCGAAGTGATTCGCGAGCGCTTCGACTCATCTGAGGGAGGTTGAGATGGATTTCTGGACAGCTTTGGAGTACGCGGCATGGATCATCTCGATCGTCTTGTTCGCATGGATGTTGGCTGACGCGCGCTTCACCAGTTCGCAATATGGTGAAGACTTCTTGTTGAGTTCTCGCGAAGGCGAAGAAGAATAAGGGGGCGTGATGACAGCGCAAAGTATCGCGGCCTCTGCGCCGCAAAAAAATTCGCTACTTAAAGTATTGGGGCCGATTCATGTGTGGGCGCTCGGCGTCGGTATCGTGCTGGTGGGCGAGTACATGGGCTGGAACTTTTCGGTTGGCAAAGGCGGCGCCTATGGCTCGCTGATCGCCTGCTGGATTATCGGTCTACTGTATACCTGCGTGGCGATGATTGATTCGGAAGTCACCTCCACCGTCGCCGCTGCTGGTGGCCAGTACACGCAAGCCAAGCACATCATCGGTCCACTGATGGCGTTTAACGTAGGGCTGTATCTGGTCATGGCTTACACCATGCTGGAAGCATCGGATGCCATCGTGGTGGGCGACTTGATAAAAACCATCGCATTGCAATACGGCGCCGAAGTCGATACCAAGCCGTTTGTAGTGCTCACGATTGCCGTGCTTGCCTGGCTCAACTATCGCGGCGTGTTCATGACACTCACCGTGAACTTCGTGATCACCGCGTTTGCCTTTGTCGCGATTATTGTGCTGTTCTTCGCGGTCGAAGGGGCCGGCACGGGTAGCTCGATCTTGCGTCATCGCGAGCTGCTAACCGAACTGCCTTATGGCTGGATCGGCGTACTCGCTGCCCTGCAATTTGGTATGTGGTACTACCTTGGTATCGAGGGTACATGTCAGGCAGCAGAAGAAGTACGCTCACCTGGCCGCTCGATTCCACTCGGCACCATGGGCGGCATGATCACGCTGCTGATCGCAGCAACGCTTACCTGGTATATCTGCGCCGGTCTGATGCCGTGGGAGTATCTCGGTCAAGCCATCACACCGCTATACGATGCAGCACGACTCACCGGTGTGCTCGAGCTTGAAGTGATCCTGTTCGTCGGTACTATTTTTGCTGCAGTGGCCTCGGCCAATGGCTGCATTAATGATGCCTCACGCGCGTGGTTCTCGATGGCGCGTGACCGCTACATGCCGCAATGGTTTGGTGCGGTACACCCGCGCTACCGCACGCCATATCGGGCGATCTTGTTCCTGATACCGATCGCGGTCTCGTTTGCCTTTACCGGGCTGCTGGATCAGGTGATCACATTCTCGATTCTGTCGGGCTTGCTGGGCTATACCTTCATGTCGTTCAACGTAGTGCGCTTCCGTCGTATGTGGCCACTGGGCACGATCAATCGTGGCTATGTGCATCCGTTCCACCCCATCCCTTGTATTTTGCTGGGGCTGTTGTGCGCGGCAACCTACTTCGCGACCTACCTCGGCTATGGTGCTTCGCTGTTGTCGATTATGGCGTTCTACATCCTGATCTCGATCTGGTTCGTAGTGCGTCGTTATCAGTTCGTGCGGCGTGGTGACCAATTCACTATGCCATGGCCTAAGCCCAAGGGTTATTAAGGAGACGGATTTGGTTGGCGAATTCACCGGCGGCGCTGTTGCCGCCGGTTTTTTATTGTTGGTGGGTAGTGTGCTTTGGCAGCGCCGTGCGCAACGACAATTTGCTGCGCAGCGTGCGGCCATTTTTGATGATTGCCGTGAGCTGATTCAACCCGCCGAGCAAATTCATCCGGGCAGCGACTACCCGCTGCTGCGTGGTGGGTATGGCGAAGCCAAGGTGTTGCTGCAGCCTTTGCTGGATCATGTTGGCTACCGCAAAGTACCCTCGCTCTGGTTGGTGCTGACACTCGATGCACCAATGCCGGTAAAGGGTAGTTTTGATGTGTTGTTTCGACCGGCGAATATCGAGTTCTTTTCGCAAATCGATCAGCTACCGCAGCGCATTCATCTTGGCGAGGAATGGCCATCGCATCATATGGCGCGCGTCTCACCCAGTGGCTGGCAACCACCGCTGACAGCGCTGCATAGTGCGCTGGGCGATGCACTCAGTAGCCCCGATTTGAAAGAAGTGGTACTGACTCCGCGCGGTGTGCGCCTGGTGGTGCGCGTGTGCGGGGTTGAGCGCGGACAGTACATGGTGCTGCGTGCGATGGTGCCCGAAGTCGAGCGGATTCCACCCGACTGGTTGCGCTATTGGCTGGATACCTTAATCACTATACGCAGCGCCCTGCGTGCAGATTTGCCGGAGGCTGCCTGAGATGTTTTCACGCCCTCTGCATCCGCTGCTGATCTTGGTTGTAGCGGTCATATTACCGGGCATGGGCCAGGTACTCAACGGTATGCTCGTGCGCGCCTGGATCATGATTTTCTTCGCGCTCAGCTTGGGGGTGGTCACCTACCATCTCACTACGCCAGCGCATTCATTTATTGGCAGACACGCAGGCGGGTTTTTCATTTATGCGATTATGGTGATGGACGCCTATCTATGGGCGCGTTACCGTTACGCGCGCTGGCAACAGTCGCAAAGTTCAACCGCGACCTGACGCCCGTCCTGCATACGAAGCTTGTTTTGAAAGGATGTCTTCATTCATGAGCAGTGTTACAAAACCGGTTGCTATATTCCGTTTCTCAGCTGCCGATGGCCCGGCTTTTTTTGCGACTTTCTTGCAGCAGCTTGGCTTGCCGTATCAAGAAATTCGGATTGATCTCGGCGAGAGCGTGCCTCTGCATGCCGATCAATTTTCTGGCATCGCCCTGATGGGTGGGCCGATGAGCGTGAATGATGATCTGCCATGGATTCCCACATCACTAGCGTTAATTCGAGATGCGGTTGAACGAGACGTCCCACTGATTGGCCATTGCCTCGGTGGGCAACTCATCAGCAAAGCGCTGGGTGGCGAAGTCACTCGCAACCCGAACGGCAAAGAGATTGGGTGGCATCGTATCGAAGTGACTAACGCTGCACTGGGTCAGCACTGGCTAGGCACAGAAGATGGCTTGGTGGGCTTTCACTGGCATGGCGAGATCTTTTCACTGCCGCCGGGCGCACAGTGGCTGGCGCGCAGCGCAGCATGTACCCATCAGGCTTACGTACTAGGCCCGCACATCGGCATGCAGTTTCATATCGAGATGGATGAGGCCACGATATCGCACTGGTGCGAGGAAGGCGAACCCGAGGTTGGTGCGGCAAGAGGCAAACCAGACATTCACCCGCATGTCATGGCAACGCAGCAAATCACCAAGGTAACTGCCGAGTATCTGCCTGCCATGCGGGTGGTCGCCGATCATCTCTATCGGCGCTGGATACAAAACCTACGCGGTTAGAAGAACTTCAAATAGCGGTTGTACTCCCAATCCGAGACGTGATTCAAGTAAGAGAGCCATTCATCGCGCTTGAAATCGATCCACGTATCTCGCATGGTCTTGCCGAATACTTGCTCGGACAGAGGGTCTGCCTCGAACGCATCGACGGCCTCGTCTAGCGTTTTAGGCAGTCGTTTCACGCCAAGTGCCTTGAGCTCTGCATCAGACTTCAGATACATGTTGTCGAGATGCGGATCACCCGGATCAATCCCTTGCTCAATGCCCTCAAGGCCTGCTGCCAACGCCATGGCGGCGCCCAGATAAGGGTTGCAGGCACTGTCTGCCGCGCGTAATTCCACACGACCACCACCGCGCGGAATACGCACTGTATTCGTGCGATTGTTATTTCCGTAGCACGCCCATACCGGCGCCCACGTGAAGCCGGACATACTACCTTTGAGGATAAGTCGTTTGTAGCTGTTTACCGTTGGAGCTACCACCGCGCATATGGCAGGCAAGTGTCGTAGCACCCCGCCAATAAACTGATAGGCCAGTTTGGAAATACCTAATTTGCGAGGGTCGTTATCTTCAGCAAAAAGGTTTTTTCCGGTCTTTGCATCGGCCATCGACATATTGAAGTGCGCACCACTTCCTGCACGGTCACCGTAAGGCTTCGGCATGAAAGTGGCGAACCCACCATGCTTTCTGGCGATCTCATGCGCCATCAGCCGCAAGAATACGAAGCGATCAGACATCGAGAGCGCATCGAAGTAATTGAAGTCAACCTCAAATTGGCCGATACCATCCTCATGGTCGAACGAGTACACATCCAGACCAAGCTCGTTCATGGCAGCGACAAGCTCGCTCATCCAGCCCATGTTATCGAGCATGCGTGCAACATCATAGGCAGGCTTCTCGAGGTGCTTGCGGTCTGACATGGGCACAAAGCGATGCGTAGCATCATCCTTCAACACAAAAAATTCTGCCTCAATGCCGAGGTTAAAGGTAAAGCCCAACGCTTTGGCGCGTGCCATCTGACGGCCAAGAATATTACGACTGCAAGGCTCGAAGGGTTTACCCTCGCACCACAAATCACTCGCAAACCAAGCGGTATCACGCTGCCATGGCAGTACCATGCAAGATGCAGGATCAGGATGAGCTGCAACCTCTTCGTCGCTCACGTCTTGCGGTACGCCTTCAAGTGCCGCACCGGTACACAACTCGGAGCCCGACATCATTCGCTCGAAGTGCGCAATCGGCACTACCTTACTTTTTGATACGCCATGCATATCTACGTAGCTTGCGAATAAATGCTTCACACCTTTGCTCGTTAATTGCTCCTTGAGCTTGGCCATGTCGGCGCTGATTGGCTTTTCCAAGTGGGTCTCCTTGACACTATATGATCTGTTTGTGCTTTGCTGCTGAACTGAAATGACTTAGAGCGTGGGCGGCATCTCCTCAAGTGGTATACGCTCGGCGTGGGCTCGTAGTAGTTGCGCAGAAAACTGCTCGATACATTGCTCAAGCAGCGCTGCGCCCTCTTCTGCGGTGGCAAGACTAGGCGAGCCGCACACACCATGAACGCTTTCTTTGTTTACCGTGTATGAAAAAAAGCAACCGGCAGAACGATTAGGCTCATCCATCGCTTTACTCATGTTGACCAAGTCTGGCCTCATGTGGAGCATCAGCGAAGTTTCAGCCGCATTCGCATGAAAGTTAGTATCACCATCACGGAAGTAGACCTCGCCGATCTCGCGCGTGATCTCCCAAATCGAGCGCAATGCAATACGCACCTCCGGGAAATCAGCGCGCACGTTTTCGAGTGCGCACCGCAGTGGCGCCCAGTTCGTGACGTGCCCGTTCAAGATGACGAGGCGATTGAAGCCGGCGGCTTGTACCCACTCCGCGATCTCGTAAACGACGCGAGCAAGTGTTTCAGGACGAAGCGATAAGGTACCCGGCCAGTGCTTGCTGTGGCCAAGCGAGCAGCCGACAGGTATCGCCGGCAGTACCGGGAAACCGGTACGCGCCGAGACACCGTCAGCTATTGCTACAGCCGACATGGTGTCAACACCCATCGGCAGATGCAGTCCATGCTGCTCAGTTGCGCCAACCGGCAGTATCGCGAGATCAATACCACTATCGCGCATCGCGGCGACTTGCTCCCAGCTGAGTTCTTCCCAGCGCACTGGTGCGCCACTACCTTTTGCGACGCTACTCATGCTGACAACCCATAGCCAATAATCACAGCAGCAACACCAGCTGCTAACGTGACATAGGGAAGCACTCCCGCACGCGGCTCCACGGTTTCTTCATCTGAACCCACCGGTCGCATATCTTCCGCAAGCTGGGCGGGGAATACACCCTTATCTTGGACATAATGGCGATACAAAAACACCGGAATGATGAGTGCCGCGACGATGATGCCCGCTGAGAGCGTGCCCTGACCCCAGACATTCGCCCCCATGCCCATCAAGAACAGATTGGTGAACCCCAACACTGCACCAATCGCTAGCAACACATTCGGTGCGCGGTAGGGACGTGGTGTATTCGGACGATCAATACGATGCAGCCAGCCGCTCTGCAAATTCATGAAGATAAAGATCATGTAGTTCACATTCGCAATCGCGAGCAGGAATACATAATCCGACATCATCAGCAGCAACATGTTGAAGCAGAGATCCGTCCACATCGCTGCTGTCGGCGCGCCGTTTTCATTAACATGTGACAGGTACTTCGGCAACCAACCATCTACCGAGCCTTGATACAAGGTACGCGCAGAGCCCGCCATCGCCATACTGACAGTGAGCAGCAGCGAGATGATCAACAAAACAACAATCAGGTTCTCAACGCTTGCACCACCGCCGACAATACCGGCCATCGCTTTCGCTACCCCCATGCCACTGTAGATACCGGGGTCGAGCATGCCGGTCAGACCTAACGCGCCTTGAAAACAAAACGGTACCAGGGTAAATACCGCCATGCAGAGCAGTCCCGCCGCGAAAATAGCGCGAAAGGTATCGCGCGCAGGGTCTTTAAATTCGCGCGTGTAGCAGATGGCGGTCTCGAAAGCGTAAGTCGACCACCCGGCAATGAAAAGCCCGCCTGCGAACAGTGTGAACCCGGCTCTATCCCATGCCCCCTCGATCGGCGCACCGGAAGTATCATGCGCGAGCGGTACAAACGGTGTGTAGTGAGATGCCGGCGTATTACCGCTGATCATCGGCAGAATACCGATGATCAGCAGAGGAAGCAGTGCAATCACCGCCATCACCATCTGTGCGCGTGCGGCTTTCAGTACCCCACGGTGTTGGATCGCAAAAACCACCAACACCAAAATCCAGCCAAGAATGAACGTCGCGTTGATTCGCAGCCGCAGGCCTTCGCCGAGCCACGTGAGTGGCAGCACAGTAAGCTCCCAAGTGAATACGGCCGACTCTGGCGCAAAGAACAGCGTCAGGATGTAACCCGCACCCAGCCCGGTACCGATCGCCAGCACCGGCGACCACGAAAACCAATTCGACCACACAGAGATCGGCCCGAGTAATTTGCCATAGCGGACCCAGGCAATTG
>VERA01000009.1 GCA_018882935.1 Burkholderiaceae bacterium
AGGTCACACTCGCGTGCTGTTAAACGGCTGAGCTTTCCTGCGACGGGTGCGGATACCACGTAGCGATCGCGTAGCCGTGTCTTGCCGCTATCTTCAATCG
Source organism: Burkholderiaceae bacterium (assembly GCA_018882935.1). GTDB lineage: Bacteria > Pseudomonadota > Gammaproteobacteria > Burkholderiales > Burkholderiaceae_D > Pernthalerella. Next base: position 101 of record VERA01000009.1, read on the forward strand.
CGCGTTCGAAATAGCCAATATGAATTTCTGCGACATCGACATCGAACGGCTTTGGGTAAAACGCCCAAGCGATGACGGCTAAGAACAGAAGTGCTGCAGCAAGTAATCCGAGTTTCTGCTTCATTTCTTTGCGTAACGACCCCTACATGGTCGATGAATATGGATCCCGGCCTCCGCCGGGATCCAGTATCTGCATCAGGCTATGGATATTCGGTGCCAGCATCAGCATAGTTATTCATGCGTTTTAAGTACCCCTACCAAATCAAGATCGCGAATCTTGCGGTTGACAATCGCCGCACTGATAACACCCGTCATCACGACGCAAAGCACTGCATATGCATAGGTCGAGGTCTGAACCTGTGCGGGCAGAAAGAATTCATCGGTTTCAATGAGCGCGACCATGCCTTTGGCTAATGTCAAACCGCCCAGCATGCCAACCGGTATGGCGAGCATGATTTCCAGCGCAATTTCAGCGAGCAAGATTTTTGATACCTCGGCACGCGTAAAACCGAGCACGCGCAAGCTCGCCAGTTCCCACGCGCGCTCAGCCAGCGCAACCCGTACTTGGTTGTAGACCACACCCACCGCGATAATCGAAGCGAATACTGTCAGCACGCCGGTGATGATGCGCAAGTTACGCGCGGTGATACCTTCTACATTCGCCAGCATGGAGGCTTTGCTGAAGGCTGCGGCCACCACAGGGATTTGCTGCATGTGTTGTAACACCTCGGCTTCATGACTACGGTCAGCCCGCAGCGTGACCCGGTTCAACACATCACCTTCGTGTAGCAAATTATTCAGGCTGCGTCGCTCAATGTAGGCGCTCATGCCCATCAGCTCACTGACCACCGCAACCACCGGCAAGCTCAGCGTTGGCCGATGACCCTCTTCAACCTCCACGAGCACCCTCTGGCCAACGCGTAAACCGAGCTTATGCGCGAGTCGGTCGGTGAGTAACAGGCCATCGCTTGGCAGTGGCATGGCATGTTTATCCAAACCCACGACACGGTGTAGTTGGGGAACGCTGGGTCGGCCCTGGAGTATGCCGCGCCAATGTCGATGCTCATGTACCAACCTCACAGGGATCGACCGTGCAGGTTCAACCGCAGCTACATACGGCAAGCGTGCCATTGCATTCAGCGCATCGTTATTTCGTGGCTCTACCAAGCCAACGCTGATATCTGCGCGAAGTACCTGTTGAAACTGCGTCGTGAGTAGCAGGTCGATGGCATCGCCCCAGAAGGTGCCGCTGACTAGCACAGCGATAGACGCTGCAACCCCCAGTACCGTGATGCTTGCTCGGATACTATTGCGTTGCATGTTCCGGAACACCATGCGCATGCTTGGTGAAAAAGCGGCGCCCCAGCCGAGGCTTTCAATGAAGGTCGGGTGATAAACACCCGGTACGCGCGGACGCATTGCTTCTGCAGGTGCAAGCGTCACACTGCTTTTTATGGCTTGCCAGGTAGCGGCCAGCGCCGCCGCCATGGTGGTAAACAAGGCAATTCCTATCAGCGCTGGTCGCACACGAAAATGAAATACGGGAAAGCTGAAGCTCTTGCGATATAACTCGGTCAGCATTTCACCGAGCCATGCGCCCGTGACCAAGCCCAGTACCACGCCCACGGTAACAATCAGTAGCGCGAGCTTGATGTAGTGCCAACCGATGCGGGCGTTGTCATAGCCCAGCGCCTTCAGTGCGGCGATTTGCTCACGCTGCATCAATATCTGCCGACCCAACACCACATTCAGCAGGAAAGCGGCGATCGCTAAAAAAATAGCAGGCAGTAGCGTGCCGAGTACGCGTTGCTCTTTGATCTCTGATTCAACTCGGGTGTAAGAGAGCTGCTCATCGCGGCCGTAGGCGCGTATGCCGCCCCACGGTTGTAATACACGATCGATACCGGCAATCGCCTCGTCTTGCTTGGCACCGGGTGCGAGGCGGAGATTCACATGGTTGAACGCGCCATCCATTTGGTAGGCACTGGCGAGCGATTTTTTATCGAGCCAGAAGACACCAAACCCTTTTAAATCGGGCGCACCGGAAAACCCGGCAAAGATAAACTCCGGAGATAAAGCGATACCTGTAATCAGTAACGGCTCGCGCTTGCCGTTGATCAGTGCGACCACTCGGTCACCAGGCTGCAGCCCGCGCGCGATGGCAAACGCTTCTGACACAAGTACTTCGCGCGGGCCGCTTTGTTGGCCAGCCAGCATGCGACCACTGCGCAGAAAGACACGATTGATTTGCGGCGGGTGCCTGGGGTCGAGCCCGATCAACTTGCCGATGATGGGGTCACTCACCCCGGGAATACTGACTTGCACATCGCGCACCACCGTGGTCTCGAGCGCGGCGATACCCGGTACTGCTGCAAGTTGCTGCATCACCCGATCCGGTGCCCGCTTCATATCGGCAAACACATCGGCGAACTGGCCTTCTGTATAAAACTGATCTCGCGAGTACTGCAGTGAGTCGTAGGCACTGTAGGTAGTAATAAAACCAGCAACTGCTGCAGCCACGACGAGTGCCAGCGTCAGTGCCTGGCTCCACAGTCGCTGCAGATCGCGTAATAATTTACGATCGAGCGCGGTCATGCTTAATCACATCTTGCGCACGACTTCTGCGCCGATAGTCAATAGGCTGATGCGGTATCTCTTCAGGCTGCGCATGATCGACGCTGACTTACCATGACAACTCGGTGGGGCTGAGCTTATGCGGGTTGATGCTGATTTTTTGTAATCGACCGTCGCCCAGATACAGCACGCGATCTGCCATACCGGCGATCGCTGCGTTGTGGGTGATGACGATCGTAGTGGTGTGCAGCTCGCGGTTGATGTGCTCGATGACTTCCAGCACCCGTTTGCCGGTTTGATAGTCAAGTGCGCCGGTCGGTTCATCACACAGCAAGACCGCAGGGCGTTTGACGATGGCGCGTGCAATCGCAACCCGCTGCTGTTCGCCGCCCGAGAGTTGCGATGGAAAGTGATCCAGCCGATCACCCAGGCCAACCAATTGCAGCGCCTCGGCCGCCGGCATCGGGTGTTCGGCAATATCAGTCACCAATTCAACGTTCTCGCGAACTGTCAGGCTGGGCATCAGGTTATAAAACTGAAATACAAAACCCACATGCTCGCGCCGGTAGCGGGTGAGCTCATCGTCGCTGGCGCCATTCAACTCGTGATCGGCGAAATGCGCGCTACCCGAAGAAGGGCGGTCGAGCCCGCCCAAGATATTTAATAGGGTTGACTTGCCGCTGCCTGAAGGACCGAGCAGCACAATGAACTCGCCCGGGTAGATATCGAGATTAATGTCTTGCAGCGCACGCACCTCGCTACTGCCAGCCGCATAGGTCTTGCTCAGGGCGCGCGTCTGAAAAATCGGCTGAGTTAGCTGTTGCATGCTACGGCCCGTCAGGGCGAGTCGACGAACCCGAAGAGCCCATCGCTCGCGCCGCCATCATCGTGTAGCCAGCGCGGTATGGGTATGCCGCCAACACCTTCATGTCAATTTGATATGGACGCTGACGTGCGGCATGTGAATACAGCGCATAAGGGGCATACGATCCGGCAACCGCTATTGATTTGGCCAATTAATGATGTTCACCTAACCCCATATTCGGATGAAAAAAACTAACTGACAAAATTTCAAAACCAACCCTCGGTAAAATCTACACCTTTCCTTGTCATGTGCAGATTTTCAGTATGTCGCAACCGTCACCCACGCTTTTTGACAAATATGGCGGCGTGCCCGCAGTCCGCAGCCTGGTGCGACATTTCCACCAGCGCTTTGCTGCCAGTCCCACGCTGAGACGTTATTTCGAGAACGTCGGCACCGAAAAATTCATTCAGCATCACGCTGAATTGATCGCCTACGCTCTGGGTAAACCAGCGGCAAGCTTTGACCCCAACAAAATGGCAGATCAGCACCACCCACATGGCATATCAGCGTCCAGTTTCGAGCAGGTGGTGAATATATTGCGGCAGGTGCTGCTCGACGCTGAATTCGAAGGCAAAGATATCGCGCAGATTATTTATCGAATGGATCAGCAGCGTCACCGCATCGTGCCCGACACGGCGCCGCTGAACCATGTTTATCAACCCGAGCTTATTGATGATGTGACGGGGCTCGGGAATCAACTTGCCTTAATGAATACGCTGCAAGAAGAATATGGTTTTTTTCAGCGCCAGCAACGGCCACTTTCGCTGGCCTTGATGCGCGCCGCTGCCACCGGCAGCGATGAACTGCCCACCGACCACGCGGGTCTGCAGTTATTGGCGCGTCATTTAGCCGGTGCGCTGTCGCGTTCTGCCCGGCGTAACGATGCCTTGTGCCGTCGCCAGGATGGTGTGTTCGCGCTGGTACTGCGCGAGACCGACGCCGGCAAGGCGATGCAAGCTGCGCGACGTATACAAGGCGCAGTGACCCGTGAGCTGTTCGCTGCCGCTACGGGTAAACAGAAACTCGATCTGGCGGTGGGTCTGGCATCGTGCGGAGAAACAGTGCCATCTGCAGAGAATCTGGTCGACACGGCATTTGATGCGCTTGGCCGAACCGGTACTGGCGGCAAGATGATTATTGCGGCCTAGCGTCAATTAATCATTCCCGGCCACTGAATGCGTTTGCTACCGCGCTGACGCGGTGCAGTACACCCGCAGCGTCGGGCGCATCTCTGCCATAATTCTGCGAATATTCATAAAAACAATTCTTCGAGATGCGATATCTGCAGCGATTCGCCGTGATGCTGTTGCTGTTGGCGGCCTCGTTTGCGCATGCGAATGACCGCATCATTGCACGCGCCTTTATTGACGACCCCAGCGGTCATATGACGCTGGCCGAGGCCCAGCTTGCTCCCTCCAAGCCATTTACTGGTGTACTGAGTCGCGGCTTCACCGCGTCAGCGACGTGGCTCAAGCTATCGGTATCCGGGGACCCTGCGGCGCGACCGGGCGAGACATGGGTGGTGCGAGTGCGCCCGGTTTATCTGGATGACATTCAACTTTATGATCCGCTGGATACCTCGCAGCGTCCTCGTCAGGCCGGAGATCATGTCGAGTGGCGTGACGCTGAGTTTAAGTCACTCAGCCACGGGTTCGTGATACCGGCTTCCACCGAGACGCGCCAGATCTGGCTTCGTTTATCGACAACCAGCTCAAGCTTCATCCATGTGCAGGTGATGACGGTGGACGATGTGCAGCAATCCAGCCGGTTGCAGGAAATGGCCTACGGGTTGATGCTCGGCTTTCTATTGCTGTTTTTCATGTGGGCCGTGCTGCACTGGTTCTTGTGGCGCGAGACCATGATGGCGATGTTCAGTGCCACACATCTGATGGCCATCATCTACGCGATGACGCTGGTGGGCTACAGCCGCGTGCTGCTGGGTGAGTGGGTTTCAGCGCTGACAGTAGATGCGCTCTCCAATCTGGTTTATTGCAGCTACGTACTGGTTAGTCTGCTCTTTCACTATTTCTTTTTGCGCGAGTTTCAGCCATCTCGCTGGCTGTTACGTCTGATACCGGCGTTAGCAATTGGCTTGTTTAGCGTGGCCATGGTGCTGATGGTGTCAGGCCAGGTCAGGTGGGCGATGCAGGCGAATGTGATCTCGGTCACCGTATCCCCATTTCTGATACTCGCAGTAGCAATTTCATGCTCTGCGTGGGATGGCGCGAGTGAGGATGCGCAGCCACCGATTCCGCGCTGGGCGTTGATATTTTTCTATGTGTTGGTATCTAGCGTAGTGCTGGTGGCGACTTCGCATGCACTCGGGCTATTTAACGCACCCGAAATTAACCTGCACTTATATCTGATTCACGGCATCCTGACCGGCGCTGTGCTGGTGGCTTTGTTACAGTTTCGCGCACTGCGCAATGAGGAGGCACGTAGCCTGGCCGCCCTGCGGGCGCGCTCTGCGGCGCAGCAAGTTGAAATCGAACGCCAAAAATCGCAGCTGCAGAGCCGTTTTATGGAAATGCTCGCGCATGAGTTAAAGACCTCGCTGTCGGTGCTGCACATGGTATTCGGCTCATCACAGCCGAGTGCCGAGATGATGTCGCATGGCCGACAAACTTTGCAAAGCGTAAATGATCTCATCGATCGCTGTTTACTAGTAGAGAAGTTCGAAGACGATCAGATCGTCTCTAACTTTGAACATTTCAGGATTGACGAAGTGGTCGATGAGGCCTGGCAGAAATCTGCCGACCCGTCGCGTTTTGCGACCTACTACGAAGAACGAATAAGCATTAAAAGTGACCGTCAGTTACTAAAATCGGTGGTGTCCAATTTATTGGACAATGCAATCAAATACTCTTTGCCCGGTAGCTTAATACAGCTGCGTGTACGTCCTGCTGCGCACGAAGGCTTGCGTGGATGTGAAGTCAGTGTCGAGAATGAGGTGAGATTGCGGGCAGGTGAGCCAGTGTTCCCTGAGCAGGAGCAGTTATTCAAGAAATACTACCGGGCGGATGCGGCGCGTCGTCATACGGGCTCTGGTCTCGGTTTGTATTTGGTGATTAATTTTGTACGACTACTCGGTGGTACGGTGCGCTATGAACAGCATGATTTTTCCGTAAGGTTTACGGTATGGCTACCCAATTGAATATCACCGTAATTGAAGATCACGATGCTCTGCGCGCGGTAACGATAGAGGCGCTCAGGCAGCAGGGTCATCAGGTAATGGGGATTGACTGCGCCGAGGCGCTGGATGATGAGGCGGCGGGGTTCCGGTCCGATGTTTTCGTAATAGACATTAACCTGCCCGGCGAAGATGGGCTTTCAGTCGCGCGACGCATCCGCAAGGGCAACCCTGGCGCGGGCATCATCATGGCCAGTGGTCGTACTCAGCTAGATGATCGTATTGCCGGCTACGACAGTGGTGCCGATGTTTACCTGCCAAAACCGGTCGCGGTTGAAGAGCTACTGGCAGCTGTCACCGCCATACAAAGACGTATTGAGCTGGCAAAATCGCCCGCTAGCCAAGGCGGGAATGCAGGCTTCGTGGTTGACACGCGTGCCATGCTGTTGAATGGTCCCAAAGGGTCGGTCGTGATCTCGCGCTCCGAGCTGCAGATGCTATCGGCATTTGCCAGCAGCGCTGGGCAGCAGCTGGAGTACTGGCAATTGATGGAGGCACTCGGGCAGCAGCCGGATGATCTGCGTAAGGCCACGCTCGAGGTCAAGATGGTGCGACTGCGAAAGAAATTGTTCGAAGTAGGTGCAGAACACCGCTGTATTCGATCGATTCGGCTGGTTGGCTACCAACTTTGCGTGCCACTACAAATCATTTGAGGCCAGCGCGGCCGGTGGTGTAGGTATTTGTAGGTTGATTTAAATCAAGCGATCTAGGATGATCCGCTCACCACAAGCTCGAAGTGCCTCGGGCACCTATTTAGCCACCAAGGATGATGCAATGAAGGAAACAACGCCAGAGGGAACGCTTTATATTGGTAGCGGCGTCATCGCCAAGGGCCGGCTGACTGTGCCGTCGGCGGCAACGATCAATGGCACCGTTGAAGGTGAACTCAGCGCACAGTCCTTGCGCGTATTAAATGCCGGTGTGGTGAATGGTATCGCCAATGCAGAGGAAATCGTGGTTGCAGGGCGTATGGAGCAATCGGCCACGGCCACCCGCCTACTCGTTATTGAGTCGACCGGTGTGATTCACGGGCAGATTGCGTGTGGCGAGCTGGAAATTCGCAAGGGCGGCGAGCTGCACGGCAAGATAGAGATGCTCAACAACAAACGCTGATGTCTGATTAGCTGCATAGCCGCATACCCGCATAGCTTGAGGCTATCTGCGGCAACCAAAGGCGGGCCGACTTCATAAGTCCGCCAGTTTTCATTAATGCTTACCTTGGCTGGTACCAGACACCGGCGCCCATGCCATGGCGCATGAGTTTGCCTTCATGCACCAACTTTCGAAAATGCAGCTTCAGCGTGTTGCGGTTGCTACCGGTCAGCCTGATCGCATCCGCCATGGTCACCCGGCCATGTTCGCGCGCTAAATTCACAATATCCGACGATAGCTTTGGCAGCACCGACAAAATCTCTTTGTCTCGCTCCAAACGGCTAAACAGTCTTCGCGCGTGGTCGACCAGGGCGGTCAAGAAGAACGCGGTCCAGGGTTCCCAGTGCGGTTGAGCGTTGTGAATGCCGGCCAGGGTTCGGTCAAGCGCCGTATAAAACGCATCGCGGTCACGCTCAAGCTGCGCTTCGAGCGATGCATAGGCCACTTGCGAGTAGCCGCTTTGCAGCAGCAATAAACGTGTTAGTAGCAGCCCCATGCGCGCGTTGCCGTCTTGATAGGGGCGGATCGCATGAAAGCCGGCAATAAAAGCCGCAATGGTCAGTAATGGGTGTTGCGTTGGGTGTTCTCTCTCGGATTGCAACCATTCCAGCAGATTGTTCAGTTGATCGGGTGCTTCCAGGGGGTTCGCGCCGGGTAAAGACGACCTGGTGCCGGTATCGGGGTTGTTGAACGAGCGGTGGTTGGCCGATGCCTTGTATTTACCCGCATGCCAGACATCTTTCTTGCTGTGCTTGAGAAGCGTACGGTGTAGTTCGTGCAGATGCTCCTCGCGAACCGTGGGCAACGACACCCATTCATACACCCGATGCAAACTTTCGTAGTACCCGGCTGCCTGCTCCTCATCGGCATTAAATACCCGAACCTCGGAAGATTGCTGCATCAATAGCTCGTCGATTTCGTAATCGGTCAGTAACTCAGCAGAAAAATCATAAGCAGACGCCGAGTTATTCAGCTTAATCGACGGCTCGGTTCGCGTGACCTGATCTGACTCATTCACTTGCTCATACTGCTGTCGTTGCTTCAACATACCGATCAAGCGGCTGACTTCGCCATCAGATAGCTGAGCAGCACCCAGCCTTACACCCGCGCCGACGCTCTCAAGCGTGGCCTGGTAGCGCAGTGCTTGCAAGCGCTCCGGTGATAGCAATGCCATTGAGCGCAACGCGCCGCGATGTTCGTGAATTTGGGCAATCAGCGAGACACTGAGTGCTGAAATGGGTAAGCTCGGGGGTAACTTCATGGTGCCAATCGGTGATCCAATCATGACGCATTGCGCGTGAATCGCGAATACACCGAAAGAATAATCTGAATTGCCGATCATTAAAACGCTTGAGAATATGGCAAGTTAAAGTAAATTATGAGTTAGCGCCGTTACCTTATAAATTACTTTAACAACTGATCGCATCTTCTAAATTAGTTATAGCTTGAATATCAAATTGTTTGTATAACTTCATCCAAGATCAACGGCCAGCTGTAACTCCGTAACGTCAGACTGTGCGCGCACCACCCAGAATTTCTCCCGAGCGCTGGTCTGATCACCCAATTTCATCCGAAAATAACCGACCGGATCCCGGCGCAATAACGCAAGCCGACGCATGAACCCGCATTCACCATCAATTTCATCGACCCCGGTGCGCTGGATGCGCTGGCTCGGGCTTGGCACGCTGCTGGTGCTACTGCCTGCGCTGTTCATGATTACTCTGGCGGTGATCGGTGTTGAAATCGATATCAATACGCAGCGCGGAACACTTGCGCGTCTGATCAGCGAGAAAGCCGGGCGCGAGGTGCGTATCGAGGGTGCGCTGTACTTGCGGCTCGGACTACGGCCACAAGTACGCGTACAAAACCTGGTGGTCGCTCAGCCAAAGGGCTTCCCTGCGGGCGATTTTTTGCGCGTGGGTCAGCTTGAACTCAAGCTCGACCTGATACCTCTGCTATCGGGACAGTATCGGGCAGATCGGGTTGCTGCTCGTGATGTACGGCTGATGCTTCAGCAGCGCGATGATGACAGCAATAACTGGACCTTTGATCAGCAGCCAGACACAAGCAGTGACGACACATCGTTCACTGCGCGTGATGCAGCAGGTATCGATATTCGTCAAATCGATCTGGATAACATCAGCGTTACCTTACAGAGTGGTAGCGCAAGGCCGCTTGAATTTCGTCTGGATCAGCTCGATGCTGCATTGCCGGTCGGTGGCGGAGTCACGCTCAGGGCCAAGGGCATGGTTGAGAAAACCTTACCCTATGAACTAACGATCAACGGCGGCCCACTCGCTGATTTATTACGCGGCAAACCCGGCTGGCCGGTGTCGGTGCAGCTCGGCTTTGCAGATGGTGTGCTGGTTGCGCAAGGCAAACTCGGCGAAAAAGCGAGCGCGCTTAGTTTTGGTTTAGGCGCGCCAGATTTACAGCGCTTTGGCAAAGTGATCGGGTTGAGATTGCCGAATGCCGGCGCTGCAGGTTTGTCGGGTGAGGTTGCGCTACGCCCGGGTCTGGTGCGGCTGGAGCGTGTTTCGGCCACGCTTGGTAAATCAAGTATGGCGGGCTGGATGCAATTAGATGCGCGACCCGAAACACCGAAGCTGACCGGCTCGCTTGCGATCATTGCACTGGATCTGCGGCCTTTTCTCGGGCAAGACGACGCAGATGAGCCGCCCACTGATTTGCGAGCGCTGTACAAAAGCCTCGAGCGTATCAAGCTGGACTCGCAGGCGATGGACGACGTTGATGCAGATCTGCAGCTGGGTGTTGGTCAGTGGCTGAGTTTGCCGGGTGACATACGTCATGCATCGCTGCGGCTGCAATCTGATAACGGCAAGTGGGATATTCCGGTGCAAGCCACGGTAGAGCAGGTGCCGATGCGCGGCCGCTTGCTGGTCGATGCTCGGCAATCAACACCATCGTTGTCAATCTCATTTAATGCCGAGAAATCGCCGATCGGTGGTTTATCGCGCTTCTTGTTGGGTGTGCCGGGTATCGAGGGGCAGCTGGGCGGGTTATCGCTCGCGCTCAATGCGCAGGGTGCGCGAGGTGATGCATTGATGCGCTCGCTGAGCTTGTCGATGCAAGTAAAACAAAGCCAGCTGAGTTACGGCAATGTGGCGGGTGGTAAGCCGGTCAGCTTCAGCTTGGATCAGATGTCGTTGAGTGTCGGTGGCGACAAGCCGCTGAGTGGCAGCTTGCGCGGCAATTTACTGGGACGCCCGCTGTCAGCCGCGCTGGCCGGTGCTTCGCTACGATCGGCAATCGAGCAGGGCAGTTCACCGGTATCGCTAACCGTACAAACCGGCCGGATTTCAGCGCGCGTATCGGGCCGTTTAGAGGGGGCGGACCAAAGTGCCGATATAAGCTTTGCGCTCGGCGCCGAGCGCGCCGGTGATGTGGCAACTTGGTTAGGCTTGAATCCGCAATCGGAATTGCCGATTGCACTGGCCGGCCGTGTGAAAGGGAATATGCAGCGCTGGTCGTTATCGAACCTTGTGTTCCAAGTGGGTGATAGCAGTCTACACAGCGATCTGGATCAGACCACGATCGAAAGTCATCAGCGGCTTAATGCCAGACTACAAATCAGCAGCGTCGATCTGCAGCAACTTGATCAATTATTTGCGCCTGCTGCGCCCGCGAAAGCGGGTAGCAAAGTGGGTGATAAGGCTGCTGATAAAGCCACTGGTAAAGCAATTGATCAGGTGGGAGATAAAGCTGGTGATAAAGCTGGTGATAAAGCCGGCAATAAATCGGCTGATAAGGCGATCAATAAAACAAGTTTGGATATTCCGATTTTGCCCGCGAAACTAGTTCTGGCGGACGCCGATATCAGTGTGCGCGCGCGCGATATTCGTGGTTCACCATTGTCGCTCGGCGAGATGGGTTTTGATGGCCGTGTGCGTGACGGTTACATGCAAAGCTCGCCGTTTTTCGCCCATATCGCCGGTACACGCTATGAGGGCGCGATCATGTTGGATATGCGTGCGGCCGAGCCGCATGCACAGCTATGGCTAGGTGCAGCACCGGTAGATATTACCCAGGTATTGCGTCAGCTGAAGCTTGCAAAAAATATTGATGCAAGCATAGACCGACTCAGCCTGTATATCGATTCAACATCGCGCAATTTAGCAAGCTTATTGGCCAATGCCTCGGTGCTGGGTGAAATTAGTGGCGGACGATTCAGTATTCGTGACGAAAATACGCGAGCGCAGCTGCAGGTGCAGGTATCGCAAGGCACGCTTTCCGCAAAACCAGGGGAGCGCGTTTCACTCGCACTGAGCGCCGCTGTCGATACCATTCCGTTGAGCTTACGCTTGCGTAGCGCCACGCTGAAAGCACTGGCAGAACAACAGCGGCGTATTCCTTTCGAGTTAGCCGTAGAGGCTGCGAAAACCCGGCTACAGCTATCGGGTAGTGTCGATCGCGATCTGGAGGCGCGTGATCTTGAGCTGGCGCTTGATCTGCGCGGTGAGCGGCTAGACGCGCTGGATCGTTTGCTGCGAGTCTCACTACCACCTTGGGGCCCCTGGTCAGCCGAGGGAAGATTTCGGATGAATACGCGCGGCTACACGGTTGATGCATTGCGTATGCAGGTCGGTAGTAGCGTGCTGAACGGGCGCGGTAGCATTGATACCGCCAGTGGCAAATCGAAGATTGATATTGCGCTTGATTCGCCGCTGATTCAGCTAGACGATTTCAAGCTACAGCAGTGGTCGGCGATAGAAAATAAATCCACCGCCGGTGATAAAGATGAACAAGAAAATAAAACGAAAGCCGACGCAGCAACTATCAAGAAAAAAGCGGTTGAGGCCAGCGATCAGGTACAGGGTTTATTATCCCGACAAACCCTATCAAAGGCTGACGCTACGCTCAGTGTACGGGTGGAGCAGGTGCGCTCCGGTAAAGATGTGCTCGGCAATGGCAAACTTGATGCACGATTACTCAAAGGCCGTGCAGAGATAGGGCCAGTAACGCTGGCGATGCCGGGCGGTGAAGCGACTATGCGCTTAGCCTATGAGCCGCGTGAGCAGGACGTGCTGGCTGATTTGAAAATCGATATCGATCGCTTTGATTACGGTGTGATTGGGCGCAGACTTAAGCCCGAGAGCGATCTGGGTGGTCGCTTCAGCGTTAAGATGGACGTCAACGGGCGCGCTGCGAGATTGTCGCAAATACTCGCACACGGTAACGGCAGCATTGATATTGCGGTGTGGCCGGAAAAGCTGCAGGCTGGCGTGTTTGATTTATGGGCAGTAAATTTATTTGTTGCGCTGCTACCGACGCTTGATCCGTCGAATGCGTCTGTGGTCAATTGCGGGGTGGGTCGATTTTCACTTAATGACGGCAAGCTAGTGCAGCGGCAGTTAGTGATTGATACCAGCCGTATGCGGGTCAACGGTGACGCGCAGGTTAACTTTGCGGATGAGCAGCTGCACATACGTATGCAGCCGCAGGCAAAAACTGCGCAGTTTCTGAGTCTGGCTACACCAATCGAAGTGAATGGTAGCTTCAATCAGTTCAAGGTAGGGCCAAACCCAGGCGATATCATGCAAACGATTGTACGACTCGCCACCTCGATTATCTGGGTGCCTATCCAAAAACTGATGGGCGAAAAACTACCGGTAGATGGCGCAGACGTCTGCAAAGTCTCGTTTCGTTAACTCTGCACTTTGCGTAGCCAAACTTTCGGGTCATGGTCGCGCAGCAGCGCGACAGTCTCTTCAATAGGTAGGGCAGGGCTGTGGATCCAGCCTTGCAGCACATCGCAATTACTCTCGCGCAGTATGGAAAACTGCTGCACGGTTTCAACACCTTCGGCGATCACTGACATATCCAGCCCATGCGCAAGCTGTATCAAGGCCTTGGCGACCACTTGCGACTGCCGACCCTCTACTGTGTGTATCGCTGCTACCAGGCGTCGGTCGATTTTCAATGCTGAAATTGGTAGACGAAGTAGCTGGGTAAAGCTGGAGAATCCGGTACCAAAATTATCAATCGCAATTTTTACCCCAAGCGTATTCAATGCAGATAAGGCGCTTATACTGCTTTCAATATCCGCCATGATCATTTTTTCATTCAGCTCGAGCACTAATGCCGTGGCCGGAAGAGCAAACCCGGTCAGCGCGCGATCGATTGTCTCGAGCAGCTGCGGCGCATGAAGCTGTTTGCCCGAGAGATTGACCGACACCGTAAGCCCACTAAAGCCCTGCTGCCGCAAGGCCGAGCATTCCTTGCACGCGGTATGGATGACCCAATCACCGATCTGATTGATAAGCTTACTTTCTTCGGCGATCGGTAAAAAACGACTCGGTTTTAGCGTACCCAGTGTTGGATGCTGCCAGCGCAAAAACGTTTCGATGCCTATGATCTCGCCGGTAGCAAAGTTAATCTGCGCTTGATATGCCAACGATAGCTGATGCTGTTGCAGGGCGTCGGTGAGTGCTTTTTGAATTTGTGATCGTTCGGTATGTTGTTGTTGTATGTCGGTGTTATACAGCTGATAAAGATTACGACCGGCACTTTTGGCGATATACATGGCAGCGTCTGCGCGCTCGATCAGCACATCCTCGTGATCACCATCCTCCGGGTATGCGGTGACGCCGAGGCTGCAGGTCACCGCCAGCTGGTGGCCATCAAAATCGACAGGCTCGCACACCACTTGCATGATGCGCTCCAAAATCGGCGTACTGAGTCGTGACTCCGGGCCACTACGTAACAGCAGTACAAATTCGTCGCCACCGTAGCGACCGATAATGTCATCCTGACGCAGCAACTGACGCAGACGCGCAGTAATCGTTTCCAGTAAACGATCGCCGGCGCGGTGACCAAATCGGTCATTGATCTGCTTGAAATGATCGAGATCAATGAATACCACCCAAAACTGCAAGTCATGGCGGCGGGCGAAGGCCAGAGTCTCGGAGAGCGAGGCGATCAGCGCTCTGCGATTACTCACACCGGTGAGCGAGTCGTGTGCCGCTTGGTGCGCAAGCTCTTTTTCCAGTCGCTTTCGGTCCGAGATATCGCGCGCTACCACTTGCATCGCTTGTTTGCCGTCGTAGGTCATGGGCAAGCAGCGCAGGGCAATTTCAAAACGCGAGCCATCGATACGTGTGGCGATGGTTTCAATACGCTCGCCTGGCTCTTCTGTCGCGCGCGCCACATCTGATTCCAACCCAAGATCATTCATCGTCAGGCCGACAAGCGTTCGCTGACTGTGCTCGGCAAACATCCGGCGCGCGGCGGAATTGGCGAAGGCGAGTCGCCCGTCCAGCTCTACCATAATGGCATCCGGCGACATTTCAACGATCAAGCGGTAGCGCTCTTCGCTCTCCTGGAGTTTTTGCAGGACCGATTGACGCTCCTGCGCCTCGATATACAGCTCCAGACTTTTTTGTTCAAGCAGCGTCTCGGCCTGCTGCCGGGCGCTGATCTCGCGGGCCAGCCGGCGTTGATGTAACTCGTCAGTGTTTGACATCGACAGCGCGCACCAGGGTAAACCGCGTCAAGGCTTCCTCGCCTTGAGGCGGTAGTTCTTCGCGCTGGATAGAGATATTTTCTTTGAAATGGGCGATACAGCCATCGATCAAGCCTTGTGCAAAATCTGCCATGCGGCGACGCGAGCGATAGATGAACACCATTTTTTGCTGGTTGTCTTGTTCGTAGCTGAAGGTCGGTAGTTCAGCATCACGATATAGCTTGTTTACATCGACATGAATCGTGTTTTCCAGTGCGCTAAGTAATGAAAATACGTCGCTGAATGCGTTTGTCATGCCCGGATGAATTTCAACGAAGCGCCCAAACAAATGACGGCCGAAGTGCTGCAACAGATCGGGTACCGCGATACCGGTTTTTACAGACAGATTTGACACCAGATCGACCATCTCTTGGTGCGGATAGGTGCCCACGCTGGTGTAGGCGCCGTGCGTGGAGAGCGATGACGATTGAATAATCGCATCTGCGGTTTCTACCGAAAACTGCGACTCCACCATGTCGATGAACTCGCGAAAAACAATGCCCTTCACTGACCAAGCCCCCCGAGACGGATACCAGTCCGACCCCGCTTTTTGCTCACGCAGGAATATTACCACTAGACAAAAAATAAAACTTTTGGTTCCTCGGTTGCGGGCACGATTTTATCGATGAATTGTTTAGGAAACTTGGTTAAAAAATTTAGAATAAATCGGTATTTGGAATGCCAAATGCAAAACTGAAAATAAGCCTCTTGGGGTCGCTGAATTTTAAATTCAAAACAGGGCATTCAACGTGCAAAGCAAGTTCAGTTGGCTGGCCCAACCTGAGCCGCCAGACCTTTGCGGGCGTTCACGCAGGCCATGGTTTTTTCCCAGAATACGGCGCCGCTGCCGCCGTAGCGCGAGGGCAGCCGCCGCATTTTGCGGTGGGTGTTTGCGAGGCTGTGCTCAAGCGCCTCGCTCATCATGCCTTCACGCTCCAGATCAAGATAAGCCTCGCAGTTAGCGGCGATCTCGTCTCGCTCAGGGTCGGTGGCGTGCGCGCACTCATGATAAAAAATAAAGTCCAGCATGTGCGGGTCTCGCTCGCGCATGCCCTTGACCGTAACGTTATCGAAAAAAATCACCGGCCAGCCGTCGCGGTCAGGCCTTACCACGGCAGCGGCACCGCCTAGCTCCGGATGCCTATCGCCCGCATCGCCATGACCTAGCCAGTGCTCGGCCACGACGCGCCGTTCACCGTTCCGCTCAACCACGCATTCCACCAGCACACCATCCGAGCGATCAAACGCCAAGGCTTCGCACGCCACGGCCGACAACATCAGCAGAGCAAGCAGGCCGCGCACGGTGATGGACTCGGCTTACTGCGGTCGCTGGAAGGCCGCTACAGGTAGCTGCGGTGCTTCTTTGAAGTTCTTCGGTACGTCACCGGTGAGCGTGCCGAGAAACGCAACGATCTGCCGAACATCATCGTCGGACAGCTGCTTGCCCAACTGCACGCGCGCCATCACCCGCACTGCGTCGTCAAGCGTCGCCACCGAGCCATCATGAAAATAGGGCGGTGTCATGGCCACATTTCGTAGCTGCGGTACTTTGAATATCCACTGGTCTTCCTGCTTGCCGGTGTCGTGGAATTTGCCCTTGTCGCGACCCTTGAGCAGCGCAATTTCAACGCTGCCGGTTGCCTTCCAGTAGTCTTCGACCAAGCCGAATTTCTGGAAGCTCTCACCACCGACGGTGGCGCCACTGTGGCAGCCGGCGCAGCCATAGCTGATGAACTTGTCGAGCCCGGCCTTGGCGTCGGC
This sequence comes from Burkholderiaceae bacterium, assembly GCA_018882935.1. Lineage (GTDB taxonomy): Bacteria > Pseudomonadota > Gammaproteobacteria > Burkholderiales > Burkholderiaceae_D > Pernthalerella. Next base: position 17,165 of record VERA01000009.1, read on the forward strand.
GCTGATAGCGCGGGTGTCACCTTTCAGGTAGCGATCAAACGGCGCTGGTGTCAGCAGGGTGCGCTCGAAAGCACCAATCGCCACCGCCCAGTTTTCGGCGCTGACCGCGACTTTTTCATTCGGGAAGGCTTCCTCGAAAAGCTTTTGGTATCCCAGCGCGCGCAGCTTGTCTTCCGCTTCGGCAAAGCTCTTGTTGCCGTAAGCCAGTGGGCTGGTGAGCGCTTTCCACGCCTGCTCTTCAACGCTGACGCGATTGCCGCCGTAGTGCTGCGCTATCAGCAGCGGCGTGTTGAACACCGTGTGTGCATTACGCGGCAACACCACACCATTGACCCCAACCGAGCGCGGCAAGGAATCGGCACCGTAGTGGCTGGGGCTGTGACAGCTGACGCAACCGGTCCGGCCGTCAATCGATACGCGGGTCTCGAAGAATAGTTTTTTGCCGAGTTCTACGCGGGCTGCCGAGTGCGGATAGTCATCGACATGCGCGGTGTATGGCAGCGGGCGAAACACCTGCTTGGCACGCTCTAAGAGTGCGGTGTCAGTATCGGCAGCAACCACCAGACCGACGCCCAGCGTGCCAGCGCCGAGCAGCAAGCCGATCAGGCCGCCGCGTTTCAACAAAGAGAGGGTGAGTTTCATGGATGTCTTTCTGTAAATCTTGAGCTTAGGAAACTTACTGGATTTTGCCCCGAATCGGCGCGGCGTGCATGATCGATTAGCGGCAGGGCATGGCGCAAGCGACGTTGCCGGCTACAGACGCCCACGGCAGGGTCTGATTCATGATTTGACGTATTGCAATACTTGCACGCAATACTTAGCCTAGGCCGCTTTCAATTTAAGTCCGAGCAGCTAACGTAATCTCGCGCCCTCCATGAACTCACTGATTCGAATTATTTGCGCGCTGCTGCTGATGGTTGTCTCTGCCATCCCGTGGGCGGGCCCAGCCGACTGGCAAGACCAACTGAGCCAGATTCCTGCCAAAGACTGGAGCCGCGCCCACGCAGCCCACTTGCTTGAGCGCGCTGGTTTTGGCGGTACACCGTCCGAGCTTGAGCGCTTCTCGGCAATGTCTCCGGTGATGGCAGTCAGAACCTTAGTTCGGTATCAGTCGGTGCGGCAGTCGTTACCGCCGTTCGAAGCTTCCGGCGCGTTTGACCCCGGGCTTGATCCTTTCTCACCATCGCGCCCTGCCGCCACTGAGAAAGCCAAGGCCGAGGGCGAAGCGCTCGGCGTAAAGGTAAAGCCACAGGGAAATCGCCGGCTGCAGCAGGTGGCTGATCGTTATCTTTACTGGCTGCGAGTGAGCAAGCTGGAGTCACAGCGTATCGGCTACTGGTGGGCAAATCGCATGCTGGTCACGCAGCGCCCGCTGGAAGAAAAAATGACGCTGTTCTGGCATGGGCATTTCGCCACCAGTGACGAGAAGGTGCGCGACTATCGAAAAATGCTGAAACAGAACGAAATGCTGCGAGCGAAAGCGACCGGTAATTTCCGTGATTTGCTGATCGCTGTTGCGCAAGACCCGGCGATGCTGGCGTATCTGGATGCTGCGGTGAATGTGAAGGGGGCACCCAACGAGAACTTCGCGCGCGAGATCATGGAGTTGTTCTCGATGGGCGTCGGTAATTACACCGAAGAAGATATTCGCGAGGCGGCGCGTGCTTTCACCGGTTGGAATTATCAGGGATTGAATTTTGTCATCAACCCGGCGCAGCATGATGATGGTAGTAAAACCGTATTGGGTGAGCGCGGCCGCTTTGATGGCGTGCAGGTGATTGATATTATTTTGTCCAAACCTGTGACTGCTGAATTCATCGCGACCAGGTTGTATCGCTATTTTGTTCGCGAAGAGATCTCGCCGGAGATGCGCGTTAAGCTCGGTCAGCTGCTGCGCGATAACAAGTACGAGATCGCACCTTTCCTCGAGGCGCTATTCTTGTCGAAAGATTTTTACGCCGAGGCCTCGGTGGGCACGCGTATCAAGCCACCGGTTGAGCTGGTGGTGTCAACGTACCGCAAGATGGGGCTGCGCGAAATACCGGGAATTCCAGACTTCAACGAGCTGACCGACGCGATGGGTCAGAAACTTCTGTTCCCACCGAACGTGGCGGGCTGGGCCAGCGGCAAGAGCTGGATCACGCCGGGCTTGCTGCTGGTACGCGGCAACTTTGTGTATGACACGGTGTTCCCGCCGATTGACTTTGTCGCCAAAGACCGGGTACCGGATGATCGCTACGGCATCGTGCCGGTTGCCGACAAGCTTGCGATGGGCGTTGATATAACGACCGCGACCAAGCCCGATGGTAAAGAGGTGACCTCGATGTCGATGCAAAATGATCGCGACGAAGATTTCAACACCCGCCTGGCGAGTTACCACGCCTGGCGCAAAGCGATCGAGAAGGTGAAACCCATACCGCGCGCGCCGGCGCAACTTGACCTAGCCAAGCTGGTGCGTGATGCGGGCTGCCTGACCACGCAACAAGCGGTTGATCATTTGCTGATGCGCTTTTTAGTGGTGCCGGTTGACGCTGACACGCGTACAAAGTTAGCTGAATTACTGGCCAATGATCTCGGTACCAACGACCTGAAACTCGCCGATAGCTACATGGAAGATGCATTGCGCAATACGCTGCATGTGATTCTCTCGCTTCCGATTTACCAATTAGGCTAATTCACATGGGGCAATTCAATCGACATCAAGATCTGTCGCCAACTATTGGGTGTGATCAATCTCAGCACGAGCTTGATCATGCCAATGCTGACCTCATGCGACGCAGCTTGTTGAAGACATTGGGGGCAGCAGGTTTGTCGTTAGGTTTACCTTTTTCGCTTGCGCATGCGGGCACGGCAGCCTTGTCCGGTGCATCTGCATCACCTGCTGCTTCAGCGTCGAGTGGCGCTACCCGGCAACCGATTCTGGTGGTCGTGGAGTTGTCGGGTGCGAACGACGGCTTGAATACGCTGGTGCCGTATGCCGATGATGCTTATTATCGATTGCGTCCGCGTATTGGTATTCGCTCTGAGAAGGTACGCAAGATTGATGATCGTTTCGGCTTCAACCCGTCGATGTCAGGATTTGAACAGTTATTCAAAGACGGCAAGATGGCGATTGTGCATGGATGTGGTTATGCACAACCTTCGTTCTCGCATTTCACCTCGGCGGCGTATTGGCACACGGCCGCACCGAATACCGGTGAGCCGTACGGCTGGTTGGGTAGGGTGGCTGATGCAATTGATCCGCAACTGACACCGAATTTTCTGGTGAATATCGACGAGCGTCAGTCGCTGGCCGTGCGTTCAGCGCGGCATGTACCGGTGGTGTTCGATGACCCCGAGCGTTTCGCACGCAAAGGTCTACGGCAGAGCCGTCCGCTGCTGGATAACGCGGTGGCTGCAGACGCCGGTAGCACTTCGCGAAAATACCTCGATGAAGTTGCACAGAGCGCGCGGCAGGCATCGCACTTGGTACGCACCGCCTGGGAGGGTTACAAGACCCCGATTGATTACGGCATCATCTCGCTGGATCTACCCAAGGTAGCGTCGATGATTCATGCTGGTTTGCCGACCCGTTTGTTTTATGTGTCGTATCGCCATAATGCGTTTGATACCCACGTGCAGCAAGCCGAGCAGCATGGTCGTTTGCTGTCATATGTATCCGATGCGATTGCTGGTTTTATCAAAGATATGCAGCGCATCGGTCGCGCTGATGATGTGAGCGTGCTGGTATTTTCCGAGTTTGGTCGCCGCGCTGCTGAGAATACCAGTCTGGGCACAGATCATGGCACCGCCAACCACATGTATGTGATTGGGAACCGAGTCCGTGGTGGTCATTATGGTGAGATTCCCTCCCTCACCGATCTCGATGAGGGCGGCAATCTGAAATTCAGTACGGATTTTCGTCGTGTTTATGCCAGCGTCATCGAAGGATGGCTCGGGCATGCGGACAGCAAATCACTGCTATCCGGCAGCTTTGATACGTTTCCTTTGTTTGCATAAGCCTAGGGCTGTGAAGACGCAGTTGTACTGACAACTGCGGGCAAGCGCGGTTTCGGTTTGCCTTGTACATCCGAGATGCGATATTTGGTGCGGCGGTCGCCCATCAGATCGCGCAGCTCACGTATGCTGAGTTCGGTGACTTCATGCATACGAATCAGCATGGAAGCACCAACCGGTAGCGCACGGTGGCGTATTTTGCTGATCACCGGTGGTGCTACTTCAAGTGCCCTTGATAGCGCGGCATCGTTTTTGAGTTGCATGCGCTCGCGTAGCGTATCGAGAAGGCGACTCGGGTCATAGGTGTCTTGCGAGGCGAGGGCATGCTCTGCCGGGTGCTGACGGTGAAGGGGTTCCATGATGCTCCTTGTTGCGACGTGGTTGCTATGATGACTGCGCGGTGGCGGTAGAGTTCCACCGCACCATCATCCGCACTCCGATGCTTTGTCAGGCCGCAGAAACATCAGGACATACCTGAATAATCAACGCGGCGCGTAGTGCAACACGTTCACCATAAGTTGGTCATCATGCCGGGGCTTATTGTTTGCGGGTAGTTACCCGGTATCGGAAATGACATCAGCCCAAGCGGTATCCCCAGCGAGGTCGTTTGTGCTTGTAGTGCCGGTAGATCGCGGTACCCCATGCGAAGCGCTTGCAGTGCAGGCATGTTCATTAATGCGCTCAGGCCTGCTGCAGTACTTGCTACAGTACTCGCCGCAGCAGGTAAGTTTTGGGGCGCTGCCAAGCCAACCGCACGCAGGGTATCGGGTAAACCAAAACCGGTACGGCGCTGGTCACCCAGCATCAGCGGCTGGCAGGATTGCTTGATGATCTGAAATAAACGCTCTACACGCGCTGCGCTGCGCATCTGCCCGCTGCCCCGGAAATCCGGATGATGCGCCAGCGCGAGTGCAGCAAGGCCTGTCACATGCGGCGCGGCCATCGAGGTGCCATCCCATGCCGCGTAACTCTGATCAGGCACCGAAGAGGTGATGGCAACGCCAGGTGCACATACCGATACTTCGGGGCCATAGCAGCTAAAGCTCGCAGAGAAAAAGCCATTGGCATCAACCACCGGTGTCACCGTTTGCGCGTGGTAGCTATCGGATGGGAATTCATTGACACGACCGATCGCGGCAACCGTGAGCACATTCGGCGAGGAGCCAGGGTATTGCACAATGCCGCCCGAGTTACCCGCCGCGACGATACAGGCGATCCCCGCTTGCTTGGCACGGATGATTTGTTGCTCGAGGGCTTCCGAGGGCTCGGCACCACCGAGCGACATGTTGACCACATCAATCTGCTGCTCGATACAGTATTCCAGCGCATCGATGAGCTGACTCACCTGACCACCGGGGAACAGCTTGCAGACATGAATCTCTGCATCGGGTACGAAGCCGCGAATGCCACCGGCTGAATCTAGCCCCGCGATCAGCCCGGTGCAGTGCGAACCATGCGCCAGCGTATCGATATTCCAGGTGGCGGTGTTGATGCTCTTGTTGACGATGTCATAGCCACGCGATACTTGCGTTAGATCCGGGTGCGTGTTGGTACAGCCGGAATCAATCACAGCCACTTTCACGCCTTGGCCACGGAAGGTGTTCGGCAGCTGATCCAGTCGCATCGCACGCTGGCCCCACGTGAGTTGCTGCTGTTGCGGGAAATTTTTCAGGCTGGGCCAATCAGAGAGTGCGCGTAATCCCACCATATTCAACTCGCTGTCGCTCACATCGGGTTGCATTTGGTAGAAGCTCCAGAAATCAGCGCGTGGCTTCACATACAACTTGCGCAGGCTGGTAGCGGTCTCGCCGAATAGCGTGAGTCGTACGCGCCCTTGCGTATCGGTGACGCCTTGCGCGGGCAGCATACTGCCGAATAAATACACCTCGGCACCGGCAACCGGCTGCCCTTTGCCCATGACAACAAATTCTGCGCTGAACGCGGCACCGGCCGCAGGTAAATTACAGTTAGCGAGCGGTGGCTGCTGCAGGTAGCCCACGTCGTGCAGTTGCAAGGGCTGATCACGTTCAACAATCAGCTGGCCTTGCGCCTGTTGTGCAAGCGCGTGCGCTTTGTCTTCATGCATCAGCGCGACCAATACGCCACCTTCGTTCAGTCCGGTGCCAAGCGCACCGACCACTTGCTTGGGCCCGACCCGATCAATAATCTGAATGTCGGGCGATTCTTTCAGCGCTTGCTCAACCATCGAGAAACTCAGCGGTGCGATCCCCATCATTTGCATGCTCGGGTGGCGGCGCGGGGCAATCAGAAATTGCCCTTTGCGCTGCGTGATGCCGCGTGATGCGGGGTTCAAGCCCGAGACTGTACTCACTCCCGAACTCGAGGATGCAGACGCCGGATTGGCGCCCGAACTTGATGTAGCCGAGGCCTTATCGGCGTCTGATTTGGTGGCCATGACAATCCTTTCGACGTTGACGGTTTATTGGCTCGCTGCCTGCTGATCAAACATCTTTAATTTCTGATCGGGCTCGATCATGAGCTCGCCCGCACCTGCAAATTTCTGCTGCAGTTGCGCTGCTTGCTCATGCGGCATGTCGAACACGGCGGTGTGAGGCGCTTGCGATGGGCCGAGCGTATCGAGCAGGTGGAGCTCGGGATGTGCGCTCAGCTCGGACAAAAAAGCGGAAAGCTTCTCCCCGCTCGCACTACTGACGAGATAGCGACCGCGCCCGGGGGCGCTCTGAATAAGTGGCATACCAATGTCCTCTGCGTGGGGTGGACGATTGCGCCGGCCTACCACCGGCGCGGCCTGTCTTTTCAGTGCAGCGTCTGACCCGTCGCGTAGGCTTGTTGAGCAGCTGTGCCATACGGCTGCTGCTGTGCCAATTGCTGGGCCATTTGCTGTGCAAGCTGCATCTGCGCGCATTGCTGCGCCCACTGCTGCTGCGCAAGCTGTTGTTGCGCTAGCTGCTGTGCCATGGCTTGCTGAACAGGGTCGAGCTGGAACGGTAACAGACGACCAATCTGCGCAGCGATACTGCCGATTTGTCCACCCAACGCCGGTTGACCATACAAACCGCCAATCGCTGTACCGACGGGCTGACCGATTTGACCGATCAGGTTGCCGAACCATCCCTGGGGCGCAAACTGCTGCTGAGTGAGTTGTTGCAGCTGTTGTTGCTGCGCGAGCTGTTGAAGTTGCTGCTGCAGCGCTTGCTGTTGAATCTGCTGTTGAAGCGCTTGCTGCTGCGCGAGTTGTTGCGCATAGACTTGCATCGGGTCGGCTGCAAAGGGAAGCAGCCCGCCGCCGATACCGCCGGCGAGTTGTCCAATCTGGCTACCCAGCCCCGGTTGTCCGAAGATACTACCGATGCCGCGACCAATCAGCCCACCCACAGGTGCGCCGAACATTGTCCCGAAAAATCCCTGCGGCAGTAAGGCCTGCGAACCGTAAGCGCCTGTTTGCGAAATGCCATTCATGTCGTCTCCTGTTTGTAGAAAGAGACGACATCTTTTCGGCTAGCGGCGATAAATGCAAATCGATCGAGAGGCTAATTGTGGCCTCTCAATCGCACGAAATGATCGGCAATTTTTCAGCCGATAGCAGCCAATAAAAAACCGTGCAGGCCTTGCAGCACTGCACGGTTATCGCGAAACCAGCCAGACCTTACGGAATCACCATCAGCGTGAACGGATGAACGTAGGCCTGCAGCGTCACCAGTATGCCCACCAGCGCGGCCAGCGCTATCGAGTGGAAGAATACGTAGCGCAGAATCTCGCCCTCGTGCCCGTACCACTTGGTTGCGGTCGAGGCCACCACAATCGATTGCGCGTCGATCATTTTGCCCATCACACCACCCGATGAGTTTGCGGACGCCATCAGCACAGGTGACAGTCCAAGCTGTTCCGCTGAGGTTTTTTGCAAACCACCAAACAGCACGTTGGACGCGGTATCGGAACCCGTCAACGCAACACCTAACCAGCCGAGCAGGGTACCGAAGAAGGGATAGAACATGCCGGTGTTGGCAAACGCTAAGCCGAGCGTCGAGTCAACGCCCGAGTAGCGGGTGCAGTAGCCAAGCGCGAGCATGGCGGCGATGGTGAGTAGCGAGTACTTCAGCAGTTTCAGCGTGTCCCAGTAAATGGCAAGCATTTCACGCAAGCGATATCCCATCAGAAGCGCAGAAATAATCGATGCAATGAAAATGCCGGTACCCGTCGCTGATAACCAATTCAGCTTGAAAATCGCCTCTTCAATTTTTGGTGTGGCGGCAACCGGCGGCATTTTTTGTACAACGTTGTGCAAATGCGCCCATTCAATTTTGACGATCGAAATACCATCAAGCGCCTTTTTCCACTCCGGGATACCCCAGATCAGCACAACGACCGACAAAATCAGCCAAGGCGTCCATGCGTTCATCACCTCTTTACGCGAGTACTCATGGGCGGGCGCTTGCGGTGCCTGAGCCATTTGCTCATCAGCGCCATCAAATTTGCCTGACGGCGAGGTCATGATTTCTTTGGGATGCCAGACCTTCAGGAACAGGGCAAGGCACACCATTGAAATGACAGCGGCGCCGACGTCAACCAGCCAAGGCCCGTGGAAGTTTGAAATGAAGTACTGCGGGATGGCAAAGGTTGCGCCGCCGACCAAAATTGCCGGCCAAATCGCCAACATGCCACGGAAACCGCAGAATGCCCACACCAGCCAGAACGGCACGATGATCGAGAAGAACGGTAGCTGTCGTCCAACCATGGCCGACAGCTGAAGCATGTCAAGCCCGGTGACCGCGGCCAACGCAATAATCGGCGTGCCGAGCGCACCGAATGCCACGGGCGCGGTATTGGCGATCAAAGACAAGCCGGAGGCTGCCAGCGGCGCAAAACCCAAGCCGATCAGCATCGCACCGGTCACGGCAACCGGCGTACCAAAACCACCGGCGCCCTCAAAGAACGCGCCGAAACAAAACGCAATCAGCAGCAGCTGCAGTCGTCGATCGCCTGATATACCGGCAATGCTCTCGCGCAGAATTTTGAACTGTCCTTTGCGGTCGGTGAGCTGATACAGAAAGATCACGTTGAGGATGATCCAGCCGATCGGAAACAAGCCGAACGCGGCACCGTAGAGCGCGGATGCAATGGCAGCATCGGCCGGCATAGTGAAGCCAACAATGGCCACCACCAACGCTGACACCAAACCCATGATCGCTGCGATGTGCGCTTTGATATGGAAGAAAGCCAGCGCTGCCAGCATCACGACAACAGGAATTGCTGCCGCGATGGTGGACAGCCAGACATTGTTGAACGGGTCATACACTTGTGACCACATGGGGGATCTCCTCCGCTTGTATCAGCGTTTTAAATGCGAATCTACCATCATATTGAACCTCAGAAACATTGTCCATGCCCGAAGCAGAGCAATCCAAGCGATTCGACTGCGACTCGGTGAAAACTTTTTCGAGACGTTTTGAAAATTTTTTGCTTGTCAAACGCAGACCCTGAACCGGCGCAAGTTGCAGAGGTGTCGTTGCTAGCGCTGATTGGTGGTGGTGTCGCCAAAAATCTTCGGCATGCTGCTCGGCATGCAGCGGTAATACTGCGGATGGCCCTTGAGCGTACCCCCAAGGGCAGCGGCGGCATGCCAAGGCCAGCGCGGGTCAGAGATGAAGGCCCGCGCCAGCGCCACCATATCCGCCTGGCCCGAATGCAAGATAGTTTCAGCCTGCTGCGGCTCGGTAATCATGCCGACCGTGATGACCGGGATCGCGACTGCGCGTTTGACCTGTTCGGCGAACCCGACCTGATAGCCGGGCCCGATACTGATTTTTTGCAGCGGCGAGACCCCGCCGGACGATACATCAACAAAGTCGGCGCCTGCGGCGGCTAATTTCTGGCACAGAGTGACGCAGTCACTGATGCTCCAGCCACCATCCACCCAATCGCTGCCGGTAACCCGCACGCCGAGTGCGATATCAGACCCAAGCTCGGTTCGCATCGCATTGAATATCTCGAACAGTAATCGCATACGGTTATCGAGCGAGCCGCCGTACTCATCGTCGCGCTGGTTCGCGATCGGCGAGAGAAATTCATGCAGCAAGTAACCGTGGGCCGCATGCAGCTCAACCGCATCGAATCCCAGCCGCCGCGCGCGCTGCGCGGCTTTCGCAAAGTCATCGGTGACGCGCTGAATGTCGGCGCGGCTCATGGCGCGCGGAGAGGTCTCTTCGGGTTTATGCGGCACCGCTGAGGGTGCGATCGTCTCCCAGCCGCCGTCGGCAGCGGAGAGCAGGGCGCCGCCCTCCCACGGGCGTGCACTGGAAGCCTTACGTCCGGCGTGCGCCAGCTGCAGCATCAGCTTTGTTTCACTGGCAGCACGCAACATATCCACCACCGCTTTCAGCGACGCTTCGTTCTGGTCGTTGTACAAGCCAAGACAGCCCGGCGTGATTCTGCCCTCAGGGCTGACAGCGCTTGCTTCGACAGTCAGCAGGGCGGCGCCGGACAGTGCCAGTGTGCCCAAGTGCGCCATATGCCAGCCGTTGGCGTTGCCGTCGTGCGCCGAGTACTGGCACATCGGCGAGATCATGATGCGGTTGGATAAAGATATCGGGCCAAGGGCAATCGGCGAGAAAAGCAGGGGCGATGACATGAGATTCCTTGCGGCCTAACCGCGCGCTTAATGGCAGCAGGTGAGGCTCAGGCGAGAGGTGGATGGCGCGAATCGTAAAAGATTTGCGCCATATTTTATTTATTAATCAATGGCTTACTTGGTATTCTTCAAGTACTCTATGATTGCAGAGCGAACCCCGGCATCAGGCTGCTGATACATCATGTAGGTGCCCTTAGCGACCTTTTGGGGGTTTTCCAGCCACTTGTCCAACAGCTCTGGGCTCCATGACTTGCCCTTCAGCGCAGTCTTGAACTCTTTGGAGTGGGGAAAGCCTGCAACGGCACCAGCGGGCCTCCCGACCACGCCGAGTAAGTTGGGGCCCATTCCTTGAGGCGCATCTTTTTGTATTGCATGACAAGCAGCGCACTGCTGCTTGAACAGATCTTCACCAGACGCACTTTGTGCCGAGGCAACGCCGGCAGACAGCACCGCAGCGAAGCCGAGTGCAATGGCAAAGGTTTTTTGAGTAGGCAACATTCTGAACTCCTTGTTGAAATCGCGCCGCCAGGCACGGCCGGGGACATTACTATCTTGCTTGAGTGCAACGAGGGCCGTATTTTGGCATGCGCGACGATTTTTTTCGACCGGCCAAAAAAATGCTCTCCGGCGGAGAGCAAAACCTAAGAGGGGATTAGGCGGAAACGAGGAGATTAAATCGAGACCCTCGCCGGCCAGCTTACCCCCTCTTGTTTTTTGTCATTTGAGCAATCACAAGCGCAGTTTTGATCGACGTCAATTATTTGGAATTCTCTGAGGTCGAGTAATGCCGTTTGCTCGCTCTGATGCCTATTCCTCGTTGCCGGTCCGCACCGGTGTGAGCAAATGGCCGAGCTTTTTGGCTTTGGTTTGCAGGTAGCGCTGGTTCTTGTCAGTACTACGGGCAATATGGGCAACCCGTTCGGTGCTGATCTCCAGCTCTTTGAGCGCATCGAGTTTGCGCGGGTTGTTTGTCATTAGCCGCAAAGCGTGAATGCCAAAATGCCGGAATATCGGTGCGCAGATATCGTAATTGCGCAGATCATCGGCAAATCCGAGCTGGTGGTTGGCCTCGACCGTATCGGCGCCTTGCTCTTGCAATGCGTATGCGCGAATTTTATTCACCAGACCAATGCCGCGACCCTCTTGGCGCAAGTACAGCAAGATTCCGCGGCCCTCCTCGGCAATGCGTCTGAGCGCAGCCTCCAGCTGAGCGCCGCAATCGCAGCGCTGGCTGAATAGCGTATCGCCGGTCAAACACTCGGAATGCATTCTGGCCAGCACCGGCTGGCCATTGCTGATGTCGCCAAGGACCATGGCAAGGTGCTCTTTGCCAGTGGCCGGCTCCTGAAACACGTGAAGTGTGAATTCTGCCCAAGGCGTTGGTAACGCGCAGCTGGCCATATGGGTCAGGGGAGCGCTGTCAGAAAGAGCAGTGATGGGTGACATAAGGTGTTCCTGCAAGCCGGCGCTGAAACGCAAATGCGGCGTCGCGAAGTTCGCGACCGCCGCATGCCGGACGTCAGGTCGAATTATGCCACCGCCCGAACCCGGTAGGGTGGCATGGTCTGACGTGCTTCCAGATATTCCTTGGGCCGAGGTGGGCCTTTTCCTGGACGAAGCGCATAACCCTCACCGTAAGCACAGGCGATGGTGAGCTGGTAGCGAGAGACGAGTTCTATCTTGAATCGAAGCTGAAAAATCGTTACGCGAATATTGCTGCCGGTGGCGGCCCGCCCAGCTAATTTGAACATCAGCAGCACCTCCTCGATTGGCACCACGCTACCCATGTGGCTGATGAATAATTCAGCCAGTGGTACCTCGGCAGGTGACAGCTGGATAACATCGCCCAAGTAAATCAGGCGGCGTGATTCCAGATGTAGCGTGAGCAATCCAAGCCCAAGTTCATCCAGCAGTTTGTGATGACGCCGAAGTGCGGTAACCACTCGCCTCGCAACATCATTCATGGCATTTTTACCGCATACCCAGTCATCAACCATCTTGGGGATGTCGAACGCGGTTGGGGCACCGGTCTGTTCATCGAATACCAGTATCAACGGCGCGGACGGTACCGCAGTATCAGCACCGAAACACAGCGTTGGGTATTCCAGCCGACCACATTCCCACAGCATCTCGATATCAGCAGCATCATTCATTTCGAGAAGCACAACAGCGACTTGGCCCGGGTCGAGCTCGAGGTACTCGATACGGAACGGCGGCTCAAGGCGTTCCAGCTGCCAGCTCACTAATTGCGTATTACCGATACGCCTCGGGAATGCCGAATCGTGCGCGGCTATCTCCTTGGCCAAGCGATTGAACAAGTCTTCACCCATGACCCTCAGCATGATTTTCACAGGGACTCGCTTTCGGCACACGCCGCGTAACCGATCTGATGTTGTGCTTTCACGTTAATCTCCTAACGCACTGCAAGGTTTTGATGTTTCATGTCTCGAATGTTGTCCCACAAGTTCGCGTTCAGAAGCCGGGCGCGCTCATGGGAGGCATAAAGTCTTATCTCGATTTTTACCCGCCACTCGTCATCACCTGCCAGCGCGAGTTTGCGCGCTGCTACATCGTCGGCGACACATCTTTCAGGTAACCAGGCGATCCCCATACCCGCTAGCGCGAGCGTTTGAAGTACACGCGCATTAGCCGTTTGAACGATGATGTTGAAATTCGGGTCGCTTGGCCTGAAGCGGATGATGCCGTTGCAGATACGCCCGAAAAATGTCTCAGGCGGGTAAGACAGCAGGGGCAAATGACGCAACCTGGATTCATTGAGTTGATGAATAGGTGAGCCGAATTCATCGGCCTGACTCACCGGTACCAGCCTTTCGCTTCCAAGCGTGATCGAGGGCGACATTTTTTCATCGATCGACATGGGCACCAGCGGGCTGTGATAAGCCATTAGCAGGTCGCAGCGGCCATTAGCCAGCGCGATAACACCTTCATAGGTCTCACCCGCTTGTATATCGAACTTGAGCCCACTGATACGCCGGCTGATTTGCTCTATCCAAGCGGGGAGCGTTTGCTGTATCAGTGACTGCGCGACGAACAGCTTGATGCCGGAAAACACCTTGCTGCGGTGGCCAAGCGCGATACGCGTATCTTGCAGCTGCCTGACCATTTCGCGCGCAGCATCACGAAACAAATGTCCTGCCATGGTCAGCCGCGGCGGTACGGTGTCGCGATCGACCAGGGCGATACCGATCCAATCCTCTAGCGAACGGATGCGGCGGCTGAACGCAGACTGCGTGACATTACGCGCCTGAGCCGCCCGGGTGAAGCTCGACATATCGGATAACACCAGAAAGTCTTCAAGCCATTCGATGTCCACAAGAGCCCCAATCCATCCGGCGGTGCAGGACACACCGCATCGAGATGCGTTATTAAAACGCTAACTTCGGATGGGCGAGACTGTAATTTAATTAGTTCCCAACCGCTAGGGGGGTGACAGCGAGTTAACGGGTTAAACCGTGCCAATAGCTTGGCTTTTGCAAGAATATGTACCGTCAAAACAACGAATTGAAATGGCGTCAATCGCTGAAGCAAGACGGTAATGATGCAGCGCAGGAGCAGAGAACATGCTGCAAAAAAGCCGCCGGCGAACCGGCGGCTTCTCTTTGCCTGGAGAGCCGCAGCTCTTCAGGCTGGCACCTAGTCGTGCGAGTGGATATCGTTATCCTTGGTTTCGCGAACAAACAGCGTACCGATCACGAAGGTGATGAGCGCGATCACGATCGGATACCACAAGCCGTAATAGATATCGCCCTTGAACGCCACCAGTGCGAACGAAGTGGTGGGTAGCAAGCCACCGAACCAGCCATTACCGATATGGTAGGGCAGCGACATCGAGGTGTAGCGAATACGGGTCGGGAACATCTCGACCAGCATCGCCGCGATCGGACCGTACACCATCGTCACGTACAGCACCAAAATCACCAAGATCAAAAGTACCATCGGCTTGTTCAGCTGCGCGGGATCGGCTTTGGCCGGGTAGCCTGCCTCGCCAATCAATGCTTTCAACTGCTCGGTGAACTCTTTATCTTTTGCGGTCGCCTCTTCTTTTGGTAATCCGACTGCGCTGTAGGAAGAGAGCTCTTTGTCGCCGACCTTGATCACAGCCGTGGTGCCCGCAGGAGCCACTTCGTTTTTATAGTTCACCGAAGCCGCTGCAAGTTTGGCTTTGGCTATGTCGCAGGATGAGGTGAACTTCTTGGTACCGGTCGGGTTGAATTGGAACTGACACTCGGCCGGATCAGCAACCACCACAACCGGCGAATTGTTCTGAGCCGTTTCCAGCGCAGGGTTCGCGTAGTGTGTAAGCGCCTTGAATAACGGGAAGTAGGTCAGTGCTGCGATCAAGCACCCCGCCATGATGATCTTCTTACGGCCAATCTTGTCTGACAATGTACCAAACACGATGAAGAACGGCGTACCGATCAGGAGCGAGGCCGCGATCAGAATGTTCGCCGTGGGGCCATCAACCTTCAAGGTTTGCGTCAAGAAGAACAAGGCGTAGAACTGACCGGTGTACCAAACCACCGCCTGACCGGCGGTCAAGCCAACCAAGGCAAGAATCACGATCTTCAGGTTCTTCCATTGACCAAATGCTTCCGATAGCGGCGCCTTGGATACCTTGCCTTCTTCCTTCATACGCTGGAACGCTGGCGACTCATTCATCGAGAGCCGGATCCAGACCGAGATACCGAGCAGGAAAACCGATACCAGGAAAGGAATACGCCAGCCCCACTCGGCGAATTGCTCTTCGCCGATCGCGGTACGGGTACCGAGAATCACCAGCAGCGACAGGAACAGACCCAGCGTTGCCGTGGTTTGAATCCATGCGGTGAACGCGCCGCGCTTGTGATCGGGTGCATGTTCTGCAACATAGGTCGCAGCGCCGCCGTACTCACCACCAAGCGCCAGGCCCTGCAAAATACGTAGCGTGATCAAAATAATCGGAGCAGCGATACCGATGCTGGCGTAGTTGGGCAACAGACCCACAATGAAGGTCGATATACCCATCAGCAGAATCGTGACGAGGAAGGTGTATTTACGACCCACCATGTCACCCAAGCGGCCAAACACAATCGCGCCAAATGGACGCACCAAAAAGCCAGCGGCAAATGCCAGCAATGCAAAAATAAACGCGGTGTTAGGATCGGTGCCTGCAAAAAACTGCTTGGCGATGATGGCTGCCAGCGAGCCGTACAAATAGAAGTCGTACCACTCGAATACCGTGCCCAGCGAGGAGGCGAAAATGACCTTTCGCTCTTCTGGCGTGATCACGTGGTCGGTTGCCTGATCTGTGGCCATTGTGTCTCCCTATTATTTATAAATTTGCAACGGGTTTCCGAAGCATTATCAAAGAGTGTAGGTTTGAAAACTTACACTTCGCTTTCTTGAAACTTACAAAACCTTACGGCGAGCTTTCGCGCCGACCATGCCAGCGACAGCGGGTTAAGCACTTTAAGCAAAAAGCTGCTGTGCTATGCTCAATCCACCTTCCGGCCTGCGTTGCTTTGCATGCCGCGACGCGACCTGCAGTCATTCGGAAACATTCATGATCAAACACATCGTCATGTGGCAGTTGAAAGAACACGCCGAGGGGGCGGATAAATCCACCAATGCGATCAAGATGAAAGCATTGCTGGATGCGTGCGCAGATATCGTTCCGGGTACGCTCGCCTTCGAGGTCGCCTTGGCGCAGCCTGGGTATGAGTGCACCTACGATGTCGTGCTGTACTCGGTATTTGAATCGGCTGCAGCACTCGATGCTTACCAAAACCATCCGCAGCATGTTGCGCTTAAACCGTTTGTGGCGGCGGTTCGATCTGAGCGGCAGTGCATGGATTATCCGGTCAACTGATGTGCAGTTCAATCATACTGACCACAACAGCATGAACAGCCTCAACAGTCTCAACAGCCTCAACAGCCTCAACAGCCTCAACAGCCTCAACGGTCTCAACGGTCTCAACGGTCTCAACGGTCTCAACGGTCTCAACGGTCTCAACGGTCTCAACGCTATCTGCAAGGCTGGTATGTCGCGGCCGCTGACAGCCTATTTCTAACCTGTTTTTCTTACCGAGCTTATCTGACCCCGTGCAAACTTATCAGCGTATCGTGCTCGCAGCACGTCCCAAAGGCGGTGTGTCGCCAAGCGATTTCAGACTTGAAACCGTGTCCGTACCCGAGGTCGGTGACGGACAATTATTAATCCGCAATCACTATCTGTCGCTTGATCCGTACATGCGCATGCGCATGGAAGACATCAAGAGCTACGCCGCACCGCAAGCAATTGATGAGGTGATGGTAGGGGGCACAGTGGGCGAGGTGGTGGCGTCAAAACACCCCAAGTTCGCAGTGGGCGATCGGGTAGTCGGTATGCTGGGCTGGAGTGAAATGGGGCTTTCAGATGGCACCCTGCTCAAAAAGGTTGATGGATCACACGTTCCGTTGTCGGCCTACCTTGGTGTGGTAGGCATGCCCGGCATGACAGCCTGGTACGGGCTCAACCATATTTTGAAGCTGAAGCCTGGGCAGACCTTGGCGGTATCGGCTGCCAGTGGTGCTGTGGGTAGCGTGGTCGGCCAGCTCGCTAAACTTCAGGGTTGCCGTGTGATCGGTATTGCAGGCGGTAAGGCAAAGTGTGATCTGGTGATCAATGAATTTGGCTTTGATGCCTGCATTGACTACAAGGCCGGCAATTTGTTCAAAGATGTCAAGGCCGCTGCTCCCGATGGTATCGACGGCTTGTTCGAGAACGTGGGTGGCGTCGTAATGGATGCAGTGCTGCATCAGATGAACCCCTACGGCCGAATCGCTTTGTGCGGCATGATCTCCGGCTACGATGGCCAGCCTATGCCGGTGCACAACTTGCATAAAGTGCTGTCGATGCGGCTGATGGTGCAAGGCTTCATCATTACCGAGCACCTTGATCTATGGTCGCAAGGCTTGTCTGAACTGGGTCAGCTGGTCGCGTCGCAGCAGCTGAAATACCGTGAGACGGTATCCGAGGGTCTGGCGTCGGCGCCCGAGGCGTTCATTGGTCTGCTACGCGGTAAAAATATTGGCAAGCAGTTGGTTAAGTTGGTCTGAGCGCCCGTCCTCAACGTGATCTGAGACCTGCATTATCCATACTGCTTAACGCCATACCGACCGCTAATCTCCGTCAGGCGCGCCATGCAATCATTCTCCGAAAAAACCTGTGTTATCACCGGCGCTGGTAGTGGTTTAGGTCGTGAGTTTGCGCTGCTTGCTGCCAAGCTGGGCATGCGGCTGGTGCTTGCAGATGTACAGCAAGACGCACTCAAACAGACCGAAGCCAGTGTGACGGCGCTTGGCGCTGATGTGCTGAGCCACGTTTGCGATGTGCGCCGTGGTGATGAGGTTGAATCGCTCGCGCAAGCAGCGGTGAAACGTTTTGGTGCGATTCACGTCGTGTTCAATAATGCCGGTGTCGGTGCCGGCGGTCTGATCTGGGAGAGTACTCAGCAAGATTGGGAATGGGTGCTTGGCGTGAACTTGTGGGGCGTAATTCATGGCGTGCGCGTTTTTACGCCGCTGATGCTCGCCAGCGCCAAAGCCGACCCCAACTTCGAAGGCCACATCATCAACACTGCTTCGATGGCGGGCTTGCTGACGCCGCCGGCGATGGGTATCTACAATGTGTCCAAGCACGCAGTCGTTGCGTTAACCGAGACGCTGTACCACGACCTCAGCCTGATTGATGCACCGATCGGCGTGTCGGTGCTGTGCCCGTATTTTGTACCGACCGGTATCAGCCACTCCGACAGTGTGCGTCCGTCAGATACGCAAGCGACAACGCAACCAACACGCAGCCAGCAGATATCACAAGCCATGCTGGAGAAAGCGGTCAGCGCCGGCAAGGTGAGTGCAGCTGAAGTCGCGCAGATCACGTTTGATGCGATAAAGGCGGGCCAGTTTTATATTTACTCGCACCCGCAAGCGCTTGGTAATGTCGAGCGTCGGATGCAAGATATTCTGCAGGCGCACAACCCGAGTGACCCGTATGAGCAAGCGCCGAAATTGCGCGAACAATTGCGCGCGGGTTTGTTAGAAAGCTAGAGGATTCAGGAATGGCGCGCGAAGATTTCGGTTTTTTCCATCAGCTACGGGTACGCTGGTCTGAAGTCGATATGCAGGCAATTGTCTTCAATGGCAATTACCTCAATTACTTTGATGTTGCCTTCACCGAATACTGGCGCGCTACCAAGTTGCCTGATGTGATTGCCCAAGGCGAGGCGGGGCTGGAAATGTTTGCGCGCAAAGCCAGTATTGAATACCACGCGCCGGCGCGTTTTGATGATGTGCTGGATATTGGTGTGCGTTGTGCCGAGATCGGTCGTAGTTCGATGCGCTTCATCCTCGAGATCTATCAGGCTGATCAGCTGCTGGTGTCCGGTGAAATGACCTATGTCTATGCGGACAGCCAAGCACGCAAAAGCATGCCAGTGCCGGATACCTGGCGTGAATGTCTGATGTCCATGGAACACAATTCAGCAGCGCACTGATCATGCGTTTTCCGGCGCAGCCCACATGAAGCTGACGATTGTTACTGGTGATTGGGACAGTGTGCGCGACCACGCACAAGAACTGCGCGTTGAAGTTTTCGTGGTCGAGCAAGGCGTACCGATTGAACTTGAGTGGGATGAGGCTGACGAGGTCAGCACCCATGCCGTTGCATATGACGAAGCCGGGCAAGTGATTGCAACCGGCCGCTTGCTACCCGATGGTCACATCGGTCGTATGGCAGTACGAAAATCTGCACGTGGCAAAGGGATTGGTTCCGAGGTGTTGGCGGCACTGCTCAAAGAAGCGAAGCGGGAACAGTTCAACGAACTGGTACTTCACGCGCAGACTCATGCGCTTGCGTTCTACACCAAGCACGGGTTTCAGATTGAGGGCGATGAGTTTTTAGAGGCGGGTATTCCACATTACCGCATGCGGCTGAAGCTCTAGGTACGACGCGCCAGCCAAAAACGCATGGAGATTAGCCTCTGCACGAGCGTGACAAAAAGCTCCGCGATTGAATAGATCACTTGTACAGCGATCTAACGAATTACCCGCTCATTCAATTCCGCTTTGCCACCCGCATGAACACGCACAATGCTGGAAGCACGTGTGCCGTAATGCTCCGACTCGATGCAAATCGGTGAAAGCATTCGTTCCAGTTCAAGGCTCACGCCGGTATCGGGTAGTCGGCTATCCGCAGCTCGCGTGGTATCCGACAGCATCTCGAAGTAAGCATCATCCGGGGCGCCTTGACACAGCAAGCTGGCAAACTGCGCCTTGGCACGTACGACCTTGGGCCAAGGGGTATCCAAGGCACCATTCGACAAACCGTAAATACCGGGCTCAATCGCCTGCCAGTCGCTCTCGTTGCCATTCGATACCCAGTACATGGCCTGCTCATCACCCAGAATCAGGTTGAAGCCGTTGTAGTGCTCGCCGTTTGCTCGAACCTGCTCGAGGTAGGTCTGCGCCGAAATATCTTGACTGAGAAAATTCGCCACCAGCTCGCCGCGTGAGCGTTTCTCGCGCGAGGGCTCATAGCCATTCCGAATATTCGTCAGCGCTGCGAAGCGCCCCTGACGATTAACACCCAGCCAGGTACCGCCGCCCTCCAGATCGCGTCCGGCGAACACATTGGGCTGATCGGACCACCAGTCTGCCGACTGCGCGGGCCGGGAGAAAAACTCGTCTCGGTTTGCCGCCATCACCAACGGGCATTGTGGTATCAACTTCCAGGCAAAGACAATCAGGCACATTGGGGCAAGTCCACAAAAATTTCTACATGGCGCCCACCGTCAATCGGTAGATGCGCTTCAATCGCCGCCTGCTCCAAGACACCAAGAAATTCGTCGGGTACCGAGGGATAAATTTCCATCCAGGTTTGGGCGCCGTCTTTTTCTTCGGGGCGACGTTTCAGTAATGCGTCAACTCCGTAGGCTTCGCGCAGCCTTTCCTGCATCGCCCTCACATGGGGCAGCATCAACGCAGCCAATTCGCTTCGCACCCGGTAATAGACATAGATATCACTCATGCCTCAGCGTTCAGTGCGTAGGGAAGTTCGCCGAATTCCAGCGTGGGGCCATTGACCGAGCGCAAATGTACGCTTGCTTCACGCGCTTCCATCTTCAGCTCGACCAGACAAGCCATGCGGCCATCGGGCCCGGCTTCCGCATTGACCACCATGCCGCAAGGTTGTTCGGGGTCATTCACGGAAAAGACCTCGACGCCTGCAGATGCGGTGATATCGTCAGTGAACGCGAGCAGGGTGCGACGCTTGGTCTTGCCGAGATATTGGCTGCGCGCTACGATCTCTTGCCCCGGGTAGCACCCTTTCTTGAAATTCACACCACCGACCAACTCGAAGTTGATCATTTGCGGCACGAATTGCTCACGGGTGGCATCAACAATTTGCGGCAAGCCGGCGATGATCTCGCTCCAGCGCCAGATGGATGCGGGTACGGTGGGTAGTTTCGAAGACCACAAGGCCCACGCTTGCTGAGCGCCCTCGGGTTTACCAACCCAAAGCCAGCGCTGCAGCGTGCCAGCATCCGGCACGCGAATCTGCGTCCCATGCTCGTCAGTAGTGCAACTCCATACGGGAGAGGCGTTATTCGACGATGTGGTGGCCGCGCCAATCATTAACCATTGGTCGCTGACATCTTTGAGCGTCACTTTCGAGCGCAGCACGAACATCTGCAGGCGCTTCAAAAAGCTGGGGAGTATCTCGCCAGGCAAGGTCAGATAGATGCGATCGCCCGCACGCCACACCATTAAACTGGCGAGGAGACGGCCTTTGGGGGAGCAGTAGCCTGCCAGTTCAGCGCGGCCTTGTTCAAGACCGAGAATGTCGTTGGTGAGTTGGTTATGCAGAAAGCCAGCGGCGTCATCACCGCTGGCCTCAATCACGCCTAGGTGATCGAGTCCACAGAGAAATCCTGAGCCCGTATCCGGCAAAGCCCCTGCGGGTGCCGACATGAATTCCGGGAAATTCGGTTTCGCGACTATCATTGGGGGCGAATTATAGAGGCGCGCTCAAAAACGCGTTGGCCGCTCTGGGGATAGCCATGGCAGTAATCAAAAAACTCGTCGCGCTGCTCGCGCTTCTGGTGCTGGCAGCTGCCGCTGGATTTATTTATTGGGCGCGGGATCCGTTGATGCCGGCGGATTCCGCCGCTATTGAGTTCAATATTGCGCAGGGCAGCAGTGTTCGTGCTGCAATGCGGCAAGTGGAGCAGGCTGGCGTACCGGCTTCGCCCATCTTGATGGAGATCCTGGCGCGCGGCTCAGGCACCCGCAGTCTGAAAGCCGGTAGCTACCGGGTTGAAGGGGGTACCTCTCCGTTGTCGTTGCTCGATACGCTGGCACGCGGCAACACCATCAAAGAGTCGCTGACCATTATCGAGGGCTGGAATTTTGCGCAGATGCGTGCAGAAATCAGCCGCAATAAATACCTGCGTCAGGATAGCGCCGACATGGATATCGCTGCGCTGATGCAGAAAGTCGCACCGGGCTATACCCAACCGGAAGGTTTGTTTTACCCGGATACCTATTTCTTCGACCGTGGCACTAGTGATTTGCTGGTAATGCAACAAGCCCACCAGCGTATGCTCAAAATACTCGATGAAGCCTGGGCCAAGCGCTCGTCGCAGCTGCCGTTCAAAGAGCCCTACGAGGCGTTGATCATGGCGTCGATCGTCGAGAAAGAAACCGGTACCGCGGCCGACCGGGAAAAGGTCGCTGCTGTATTCGTTAACCGGTTGAAGCGCGGCATGCTGCTGCAAACGGATCCCACCGTGATTTACGGTATTGGCCCCAGCTTCGATGGCAACTTGCGCAAGATTGATTTGCAAACGGATACCCCCTACAACACCTACATGCGTCCCGGTTTGCCGCCAACGCCAATCGCCTTGCCCGGGCGCGCTGCTTTGAATGCGGCGCTCAATCCGGCGGCCACTGAGGCGCTGTATTTTGTGGCACGGGGGGATGGCAGTAGTGAGTTCTCGAACAACCTCGACGATCATAATCGCGCGGTCAACAAATATCAGCGCGGGCAGTAAGCTCGCCCTCATCATGGCAACCGGAAAATTCATCACCTTCGAGGGTGTCGATGGCGCGGGTAAATCGACCCATATCGCCGCCTTCGCGGATGCAGTTCGAGAGCTCGGTAAAACAGTGATCAGCACGCGAGAGCCCGGGGGCACTGCGCTCGGCGAGCAGCTGCGTAATTTACTGCTGCACCAGGCGATGCATTTGGAAACCGAGGCCTTGCTCATGTTCGCGGCGCGTAGAGAGCACTTGGCGCAGGTCATTGTGCCTGCGCTCGCGCGCGGTGATTGGGTGATCTCCGATCGATTTACCGATGCGACCTTTGCGTATCAGGGCGGTGGTCGTGGTCTATCGCTCGACAAGCTGAGCCAACTCGAGCAATGGGTGCATGGCGATTTACAGCCCGATCTCACTTTGCTGTTTGATGTGCCGCTTGAAGTGGCGCGTGAGCGTTTAAAAAATAGCCGTGATCTCGACAAATTCGAGCAGGAGCAGGAAGATTTTTTTGTTCGTGTGCGGCAGGTATATTTGCAACGCGCTGCGCAATTCCCGCACCGTATTCGCGTGATTGATTCAACCAGGCCGATTGCGGACATCAGCCGCGAAATACAGCAGATCGCAGTGGATGTATGTGGCGTGTGAGCGCAGTGCGAGCGATGAATCATCTTGCAGTATTCAGCCATGACACAGCAATGAAACAGCAATGAAACAGCAATGAAACAGCGATGACACAGCGATGACACAGCGATGACACGACAATGAGCGTCCCATATATTTATCCATGGCAGCATGATGACTGGGCGCGTCTTCAGCAACTGCGCGAACGCTTGCCACATGCGCTGCTGTTCCACGGAGAAGCTGGTATCGGCAAAGTCGCACTGGCCGAGCATCTGGCCGCATCACTGCTATGTGAGCGTATCGGGCCAAATGGCCATGCCTGCGGTAGCTGTGACTCGTGTGGCTGGTTTGCGCAGTATGGGCATCCGGATTACCGTCGGGTACGACCCGATGCATTGGAAACCGAAGAGATCGACGACGGCACCGAGGCAGAAGAAAGCAGCGGCAAAAAAACCACCAAGACGCCGTCGAAAGAAATTCGTGTTGAGCAGGTGAGGGCGCTTGCCACCTTCATGAATGTCTCGACCCATCGCGCGGGTTTACGGGTGGTGCTGCTATATCCGGCTGAGGCGCTGAACACAACAGCGGCCAACACGCTGCTAAAGACGCTGGAAGAACCGCCACCGAATACCTTGTTTCTGCTCGTGGCGCATCGTATTGACAGACTATTACCGACCATCTTGTCGCGCTGCCAGCGCTTTGCGCTGGCGCCTCCCGACACGGCTGCTGCATCCGCATGGTTAGCGTCGCAAGAGGTCGCGCAACCCGAGCGCTGGCTGGCGGAATACGGCGGCGCACCGCTAGCGGCGTTGGCTGCTGCGCAAGGCGAAGCGATGCCGGAGAAAGACGACTGGCTAAATCAGCTGGCGCGACCGCAATCTATCAATCCGATGGCGGTAGCAGAACGCCTGCAAAAAGCACCATTATCTGAGCTGGTCGCGTGGCAGCAACGCTGGTTGCATGATTTGCTGTCACTAAAGCTCGGTGCTCGGGTACGCTACTTCCCGCATCAGCAGCAGTCACTGACGCAACTCGCTGCACGGGTCAGCGCTGAGCATTTACAGCAGGCAGTACGCGACGCGGCCAACCGACGCAGGATATCGGATCACCCGCTCTCCGCGCGATTATTCATCGAGCAGATGCTGCTAGAGTACACAGCTTTATTCAGATAAGGAATTTCGCATGACAGAACCGGGAAATGAACAAGCCTTGCAATGGTCCAGACCCTCGGTGATGTCGCTGACCATCAAAGACAGAGCGGGCTTGTACGCCGCCTACATGCCTTATCTTCAGCGTGGTGGTGTATTCGTTCCCGGCACCCGGCCGTCGCAGTTAGGCGATGAAGTGTTTCTGCTGCTAACCTTAATGCAAGACGAAACACGCTACCCCGTTGCAGGCAGAGTCGCGTGGATCACACCGGCCGGTTCGACCCATACCGCAGGTATCGGTGTGCAGTTTCCAGACGATGAGAGCGGCGTACGCGTCAAGCGCAGAATCGAGGAATTGCTGGGTACCGCACTCGGTGCGTCGCGGCCGACGCATACAATCTGAACTACAATGGCGCGTTTTTCAGAGACGCGCTGTTCATGTTTATCGACTCACATTGCCATCTTGATTTTCCGGAACTGTCGGAGCGCTTGCCCGAGATCTTGCAGAAGATGCAGGACAATCAGGTTAGTCATGCGCTGTGCGTCTCGGTGACGCTGCCGGAATTTCCCAACGTGTTAGCGCTGGCTGAGGCGCATCCTAACTTGTACGCTTCTGCCGGCGTGCATCCGGATTATGAAGACACCGAAGAGCCCACGGTAGAACGCCTGCTACAACTGGCAGCGCACCCGCGCATTATCGCGATTGGCGAAACTGGCCTCGACTATTATCGCTTGAACGGGGACCTGGAATGGCAGCGTGAGCGTTTCAGGGTACATATCCGCGCCTCGCGCGCCAGTAAAAAGCCGCTGATCATTCATACGCGCTCTGCCTCTGATGATACTTTGCGTATCATGCAGGAAGAGGGTGCGGGTACGGCGTCAGGTGGTGTTGGTGGTGTGATGCACTGCTTCACTGAATCATTGCAAGTGGCTGAGGCGGCGATTGCGATGGGTTTTTATATTTCCTTCTCCGGCATTGTCACCTTCAAAAATGCCAAGGCATTGCAAGACGTTGCGCGCGCCGTGCCACTCGAGCGCATACTGATAGAAACTGATTCTCCGTATTTGGCACCGGTACCGATGCGCGGTAAGACCAATGAGCCGGGCTTTGTGCGTCACGTGGCCGAATATCTCGCCGATTTGAAAGGCGTACCGCTGGCGACCTTGGCGGAAGTGACGTCGAATAACTTCCGTACCTTGTTCCGGGTTCACTGACCATGATGCAGGAACCGCAAAACCCTGGCCGACGGCATTTACTGGCGGCGGTGGTGTTGGCAGATGCGGATTCTTTTTTTCAGCGATTACGACAAGCGAAGCCGGATTCGTATCGCGAGTGGTTCGAGGCGGTACGTGTTGATGACGTTAGACGGGTTCAAGCGTTACTCGCGCGTGGCTTTGACCCCAATGCTGTCGAGCCGGAGCGCTTTGATACCGCACTGATTCTGTCGGTGCGGCTAAAATCATCCAAGGTGTTTTCCGCGCTGCTGCAAGCACCTGATGTGAATCTGAATGCGCGCTCATTGAATGGCGATACTGCGCTGATGATCGCAGCTTACTTACCCGATATTCCGCGCGCCTTAGCCTTGATTGCCAAAGGCGTTGAGATCAATCGTCCCGGCTGGACAGCACTGCATTACGCAGCATCTTCCGGCAGCATACCGATTATTCAACGTCTGCTGGATGAGTCGGCGTTCATTGATGCGGAATCACCAAATAAAACCACACCGCTGATGATGGCGGCGCGTAGTGGCCACACTGCAGTGGTCAAACTCTTGCTCGAGGAAGGCGCTGATCCCACTTTAAAAAATGAAGCTGACATGGTTGCGGCTGATTTTGCAAGGGCGCAGGGCTTTAAAGACTTGGCGCGTTTTTTGGATGACAAAGCTCAGCCTTGATCGCATCCTGCAATCGCAGGGTTTTGGTACGCGTAACACCTGCCGGCAGCTCATACGGCAGGGTGAAGTCAGTATTGATGGTGTTGTGATGGATGATGAGCGCGCTGTGTTTGATACTGCGCACCTGCAGTTCACCTTGTTCGACGAGGTCTGGCTGTATCGTGAGCATGTTTATATCGCACTGAACAAGCCCGGTGGCATTGAGTGTTCACGCCGCCCAAGCCATCACCCGAGCGTGATGACACTGCTACCCGACGTGTTTCGGCAGCGCGAGGTGCAGGCGATTGGTCGGCTGGATCATGACACCACCGGCTTACTCTTGCTGACGGACGATGGTGCGTTTAATCATCGTATGTCGTCCCCCAAGCACCATGTACCGAAGCGTTATCTGGCCACTACCGCGGAGCCGATCACGGCGGAACTTATTGAAGCGCTACTGGATGGCGTTCAATTACATGACGAGCCTGCGCCGCTCGCGGCGGTTGAGTGCGTACAGGTAACCGGGCGACAGCTTGAGATGGTACTGGCGCAGGGTAAATATCACCAAGTCAAACGTATGCTGGCAGCAGCGGGGAATCATTGCGCCGCGCTCCAGCGGATTTCTATTGGTGATTTACGCTTGGAAGCGCTAGGCTTGGCAGAAGGCGAGTGGTGTTATCTGGAAGAGAACCAGCTTGCTTTGCTAAATTGATCAGATGATTGGCCAGCGTAATTCACGCTTGCCGCTATTGACTGGTTTCTAATGTGAAATCCGGTAGCATGGTTTGTATTGCGTGCCCGGCAGCTTCATCCGCGACTGCTCCACAAACGCGCTGAGTAAGCGATCCATCTGCACCATGATCTCGGGGTCGCCATGCAGCTCAAATAAGCCGTGGCGTTCAATCTCTTGTATGCCTTGCAGTTTGACGTTACCCGCCACCACCCCTGAAAACGCCCGTCGTAGCTGTGCTGCGAGCTGATGCGGCTGCTGATGCCGGTGTAAATTCAGCCCACGCATGCTGGTATGGGTTGGTATGAATGGCCGCTGAAACTCGGTATCGATTTTCAGGCGCCAGTTGAAGTAATAGGCATCGCTGTGCTGCTTGCGGTACTCACGCACTTCGCGCGTACCCGCCCGGCATAATCGCGCCACCTGCTCAGGGTCATCAATGATTACTGTATAAAGCGCCTGCGCCTTCGGGCCGAGCGTAGCGCCAATGAACTCATCAATCTGATGGAAGTAGGCCGCAGATTCCGCAGGCCCGGTAAAGATGAGTGGGAAGGGCAGGGCATGATTTTCCGGGTGCAGCAAAATACCCAGCAAATAAAGAATTTCTTCTGCCGTACCCACGCCACCGGGAAACACCACGATCACATGCCCTGCACGAACAAAGGCCTCTAAGCGTTTTTCTATATCGGGCAGGATCACCAGGTTATTGACAATCGGGTTCGGCGATTCCGCCGCGATGATGCCCGGCTCGGTAAAGCCAAGGTAGCGGCCATTACCGATGCGTTGTTTGGCGTGGCCAATGGTGGCGCCTTTCATCGGGCCTTTCATCGCCCCCGGGCCGCAGCCGGTACAGATATCCAGCTCGCGCAAGCCCATCTGATAACCCACGCGCTTGGTGTACTCGTATTCCGTGCGCGAGATCGAATGCCCGCCCCAGCACACCACCAGATTCGGTGCGAGATCGGTTTGCAGCACATTCGCGTTACGCAGAATATGAAACACCAAATCGGTGAGCGCAACCGCGTCATGCTCGCCGCGTTGATCTTGTAGCGCGAGCTCGGTGCTAGTGAAAAGAATATCGCGTAACGCAGCAAACAAATGCTCGCGCATACCGAGAATCATGCGCCCATCCACAAAAGCGCTTGCGGGCGCGTTGCTCAGCTCAAGTTTGATACCACGCTCACGGTGCACGATACGAATATCAAAATTAGGATACGCCTCCATCAGCGCCTTACCGTCATCCATGTAATCGGCTGAGGCCAGCACCGCCAGCGCACAATTACGAAACAGTTGATGCAGACCGGTTTGGCTGTTGTCGAGTAGCTTGGCGATTTCTTGTCGCGACAGCACCTCCAGATGCCCCTCGGGCGCCACCACACCATCGATCACGGGATATTTCATGGGGTTTTTCATGGCTGACATGATGCCTGATGTTGGCGGCGGCTGAGCCCGCCGCATCTCGGTACAATAACGGGTTCCGGAAACCGAGGTTTATTTATGTCCAACGAACAAGTCACTTTGCGCACCTTAGCGCGCATTATTCCAGCGATTAACACCTCTGACGGTGCCGGCGTTCGGCTACGTCGTAGCCTAGGTAGCGGCAAGGAAGTGCGGCTGGACCCGTTTTTGATGCTGGACGAGTTTTCTTCGGAAAACCCTGGTGACTATATTGCTGGCTTTCCGGCGCATCCGCATCGCGGTTTTGAAACCGTGACTTATATTCTCGATGGCCACATGCGGCACGAAGACCATATGGGTAATCAGGGTGATTTGCAGAGCGGTGGCGTGCAGTGGATGACCGCCGGTCGCGGCATTATTCACTCCGAAATGCCGCAGCAGCTGGAAGGCCGTATGCGCGGCTTTCAATTGTGGATTAACTTGCCCGCCAAAGAAAAAATGAAACCTGCGGGCTACCGCGACATACAGCCTGACGAAATTCCGGTGCACATGCTGGCCGGTGGTGGCCAGGTGAAAGTTATCGCCGGTACGCTGGAGTCCGACGACACCAAGATTACAGGCCCGATCGCAGGCTTATCGACCGACCCGATGTACATTGATGTGCAGTTACCGCCGGGGGCGAGTTTTTCTTTGCGCATTGCACGCGGCCTGAATGCCATGGCCTACGTATTTGAGGGTCAGCTCAGGCTAGCGGGTGCCGACACCTTGCTCGCCACTCACAGCGCCGCAGTCTTGAATGATGGCGATGTGGCTGCGTTTACAGCGGCCGAGCAGGGCGCGCGTTTTTTGGTGCTGGCGGGCCGCCCTTTAAATGAGCCTATCGTGCAGTATGGCCCGTTTGTGATGAACACCATGGCTGAGATTGAGCAAGCGGTGCGGGATTATCAGACGGGCCGTCTCACTGCCTGAGCCGATTACAGCCTAAGCCGACTCAAAGCCTGAGCAGACTCACCGCATGAACCGGCATACACACTAGGGTGTGAGTTCGCTTGCGGCGTTGGTCGTCTTGGTTGACGAGCCCAGCGCCGCCCTGACCGCTTCAACAATGCCATGCGCAGATTGATCAAAGTTATACGGTTCGATCATCATGCGCGAGCGCTGTCCATAGGCCTCGCGTAATCCGTCGTTCGATAGCAAGGTGGCAGCGCAATCGGCCCACTGCTCAAGGTCGATTTTTCGCACGAAACCATTTTGCTTATCCACCACCAGTTCATCTGCAGCGCCGGCATGCGGACTGATAATGACGGGTAGCCCGGCGGCGCATGCCTCATTTGCGACCACGCCCCAGACATCGGCCTCGGTCGGAAACAGAAACACTTTTGATGAGCGATACAACCCGGGAAGATCTGCTTGCTTTGCAAAGCCATGAAATACAACATCCACTTTAGTAGCGTACGCTTTTGCGCGCAGGCGCAATGATTTTTCCAGGCTACCTGAGCCGACAATCAGCAGACGCACCTTGCGCATTAATAGCGAGGCACAGCGCGCCGCAACCTCAATGGCGAATTCAGGACGCTTGCCGGGTTCAAGACGACCACAGAAAATGAAATCAAATTCTTGTGTTTGATGCTCATCGATAGCGACGCGAAAACTCTCGTTATCGATGCACAAGCAAGATCGATAGCAAGCTGACCGTGGCACACCGTAGTGACGGTAGAGTGCAAAGCCACCGTTGCTCGCTGCGATGACGGTACGTGCACGCCGATACGTCCAACGCCGTAAGCCCACATGCACTTTGCTCAGACCCCGCTCGGATTGCAAAGTGCCATCGGTCATAGGAACGTAGGTACGGCGAAATAATGAGCACCAACTCATGGCATAAAGATGCGTCGGGTTGAAGCCATTGCCGATTACCGCATCAGGCGAAAAACGCGTCAGCGCCGCCAATACGTCGGGGTTATTGTGAATATAGCGGCCATTCACCGTTGTGATGCGCTCGCGTAGATACACTGTGTCAAACTGCATCGCAGGTAAATCCCAGAAGCGATTCGGCTCGCGTCGGCAACAGAAAATAACGTGTAGTTGCATATCAGGTGTCGCTGCAACCCGGTTAAGGATTGGGATCCGATAGGGTGGTGGTTCATTCAGTACCAGCGCGAGTTTGGGCATCGATAGCTTGTGTAATTGACGAATCGGGCAGGGGAGTGAGCGCCTGATGGTAGATGTCCATCAGCATGGCGTAGTTGCGCTCGGGCGTGTAGCGCGCCAGGTAGGTCTGATATGCCTCCAAGCCCATACGCCGCATCTGCAAAGGGTTTGCTACTGCATAGGCAATTGCATCGGCTAATTCATTGGCATCGCCCGGTGTCACCAACAAACCAGTGCGACCATGCGTCACAATCTCGCGTAAGCCACCGTGACGACTTGCGATAACCGGTGTGCCGCAGGCAAAGGCTTCAATAGCAGCGAGGCCAAAGCTCTCGATACCGGTACTCGGCATTACTAAAAATTCAGCATGGGCGATTCGGAGCCGCAGTGCATCGCCCTGCTGGAACCCCAAGTAATCAAAGCCTTCGGTTTGTTCGACCATGCCTTGCAAAGGACCGCTACCGCACACTGCGATGCGCGTGACAGGGCACTGCTGCAGCGCTTGCGCCCGCGCGTGTAGGCCTTTCTCTGGGGATAGTCGGCCGATGAACAAGCCGCCACTGCGGCTGCCGGGTTGGGAATATTGATTACGTTGATCGCGGTAATTGGCAGATACATCGTGATGGAGCGCAGCATCAATCGCATCATCAATCGCATCATCAAGCGCATTATCAATCGCATTATCAATCGCATTATCAATCGCATTATCAATCGCATCATCAATCGCATCCGCGCCCATGGGCGTTGTAGACGCCTGCACAAAATTTGGTTTGATACACAGCTTTTCCGCGGGCAAACCACCACGAATAAAAATCTCGCGGCACATCTGATTCAGCACGATGTAGCGGCTAACACGGCGACGCCATGTGCCTAGCGCTCGGTGTGCTGATAACATGCTGGCGCTGACTGCAGATTGCGCCAGCGAGCTTCGGTAGCAGCGATGCAGCACCGCGCGCCAGGGCCAGCGGCCGACACAATCATCACAGCTGCGGCCATCACGCGTCAGCGTCGCTTGCGGACACAGTAGTCGAAAGTTATGCAGTGTTTGCACCACCGGCACACGGTAATGCTCAGCGATGCTGTATAACGAGGGCGAAATTAAAGGGAAGGTGTTGTGAGCGTGTATCAAGTGTGGCCTGAAACTGCGCAGCAGACGCCCGACTTCCAAAACGGTTCTCTGTGACCACACACTGTCGATCGCTACCTGCCAGCGTGGCAGTGCGTCGAGTTCCGCGTTATCACGGTGATACAGCATCACCTCGTGGCCGTTTTGTCTGAGCAGCTTGATCTCAGCCTCGACCACCGTGTCCTCACCACCACGAAAGATGTAGGCGTTGTGCGCCACCAGTATTCTCATGCGGCGCGATGGTAGATAGCCCAGCCGCAGGTTGCGATGCGCAGCCGCAAGCGACTCCGCTATCATCGATGGTGTTCAACCGTGATCAAACTTTCCAAGCCCAATCATGCCGGCATGCATTCGTTCAATTACAGGCGATTACAGGCGATTACATTCGAGTGAATTACAGGGAAGCTTTTTCATCAAGGAGTCGAGGTTATGGAGCCAATTCAGCTTTCCGGACAACGCGTGCTGCTGACGCAGGCATCGGATTTCATGGGGCCGGCGCTGGCCGAGGTGTTTCGTGAATGTGGCGCTGAGGTAATCACTGCCGACGGCCCGATCACCGACCCCGACTATCCGCAGCAGCTCGTCACTGTGTCAGGCGAGATTGACGTGCTGTTACTCAACTTAGGTGTGCCGGCACCGATCAGTCCAGCAGGCGATGTCAGTGACGACGAATGGCACTCGGTATTTTCAGCGATGGTCGATCCGCTGCCCAGATTCGCGCGCGCTGTTTTGCCGCAGATGCTGGCTCGTGGCAGCGGGAAAATCCTGCTCATCGGTAGCGCCTCGGCCTTGCGTGGCATGCGCCGGGCCTCCAGCTACAGCGCAGCGCGCGGTGCGCAGTTGGCCTGGGTTCAGGCAGTTGGCACCGAGTTGGCCGGCAAAGGAATTCAGGTCAATGCCATTGCGCAGAATTTTGTTGAGAACCCCACGTATTTTCCGCCGGAGGTGCAAGCCAATCCGGCGTTTCAGGAGCGGCTAAATCGCGAAGTGCCGCTGGGTCGTTTGGTCAGCGCGCGCGAGGATGCGATGTTCTGCGCCTACTTAGCCAGCCGGCACGCAGATTGTTTTGTCGGCCAGGTGTTCCCGGTCTGTGGTGGCTGGGTTGGGCGGTGATTGGGTGGTGCTGATGTATCTGGAAATGCTTGGCTGGATGGCCAATCATCCCTTGAAAAGCGCATCGATAGACTCGTCTTTAAGCCGCATAATTTGTATTATGTAAAACGATATCCCAGAATCGGCTGCTCCACGATCAAGCCCGCGACCATCGCCAGCTCGGACGCAATCAGGTTGATGACATCATCCGACGTAATCATGCCGAACAAGCCGCCGGCACGATTCACCACCGGCAATCGCCGGATTTTCTTGCCACGCATGACCCCCAGCGCTTCGTTCAGGCTGGCGTCTTCCTGCACCGTGGTCACCGGCGAACTCATCAGCTCAGCCGCTGAAAACATTTTCGGGTCGACATCCAAGGCCAAGGTCTCGACCAGAATGTCGCGGTCGGTCACGATGCCAATTGGAATGCGGGCACCATCTTGCTGGTTATCGACGACCACCACATCGCCCACATGATGCCGACGCATCAGCGCGGCCACCTCGGCAATTGGGGCATCAGGTTCGCAACACACCACGTTTAGGTTTGCGTAGTCTCGTACCAGCATGGATTTGATCTCCCGAGATTGACAGCGCTTCGGCACAGGAACACCATGCCAAAAAGGAGGACGCTATGTCATCGGAATTCAGTTTGGAACGCATTACCCAACTCGTCTCTGATCTTGAGCAGGAGCTGCAGGCCGCGCCGCCCGGCTCGGCCAAACTCGATGCATTACGCGAAGAGATTGTGGTTCTCAAACGTACGCTTGCGCAGCCTGAGGGCGCGCCCGTCGAGCTCAATGAGCACCTCCACGGCGTACGCAGCCGGCTAAGTGAAGTGCTCGCCAATGTCGAGGTCGAGGCAATGAAAGACACGCCCTACTTGGTTGAGTTCGGTCGGATACTCGGATTGGTGTAGGCCACCCGACCACCGTCGTGGTCGAGATGGCGTGGCATTACAGGTGGGATTTACTGCGATGGGTTGTTGCTGCTGACCGAGTTGCTGGTCGAGTTGGTGCTTGATGCGCTGCTATTCGAGAGGTTGGCCAAACCAGTCGCGGCCGTGCTGCTCGGCGTAGAGCGCTCCCTGTCAAACTGCTGCAGTACCGCGCTGGCAAAGGGTGGGAACTGTTTGCCCGAGACCTCTTTGATAGTGGCCAGGAACAAGGTGGGCACCGCCAGACCAGCCTCGGTATCACCACCCTTCGCAGCTCTCAGCACCATGCGCGACATCACGAGCTCGTAGGCGAGTCGCTCCCGATGCGTGCTGCCCAGCTTCATCTCGACCAGCTTGCTATCCATGGCGCGCCATAGCGACATCAATTCTGGCGGGAATGTCTCGGCGGGATTTTCGCTCGACGCCTTTCCAAACGCAGCGTCGGCGAAAACGCGTGCCTTGGTCTCCATGTTTTGCACGTAGCGTTTTTTGGTACCGGGATCTGCCTCCTCGCGTTTGGCAAGATCGGCCATAGTAAGCGTGGCGTCGCCGTAGTCTTGCATGACCGAGCGACGTATAGCGGACAGCTGATTGCCCGCCGCGCTTTTATCAAACGCCTGGCTATACAAGAGGTTGATCAAGGCCGAGTGCGTGATGCTTGATTCTTTAAAAGACGCTGGTAGGCGCTTACGCAATTCAGGAGAAAACTGATCTACCGGGATTTTCACGGGCTGGCTAAGGAATAACTGTGCGTCAGATGCACGCATGCCCTTGCTTGCCGAGCCGGACGCCTGAATTGCTCGCGCAATATGTCCAGCGATTTCATCGCTCAACGCAACGAGCTCACTATCCGCTTTTTTGCCTGATGCCTGAACGTCAGCGCCATGGGTGCTTGGCTTGTTTGATGGATCGCTTGCTGATACTGAGCCTTTGCGCGTTGTTGATGGCGCTGATACGCTGCCCTGCCCCTCCGACGCGGTCTGTAGTGGCAACATGGCCCGCAATGACACTTTCAGGCGTTTCGACTTGGTGGGGCTAGTGCGCGGCGACTCATCGCTGGTGGCGTCACCCGTCAGCAGGCTCAGCGGCAGCGATGGCACATGAGACCTTGCTGATGCACGCGGCGTCAGCGTTGGCGTTGTCGGCGCCGTGGTAGGCAGTTTAGTGGGCGATGTTGGCGGCGCTGCAACCTGGAACGACGTTGAATGTGCGCTCAGTCGTGCTGGTGATGATCCACTACGTTCGCGGTTTTGCTGGGCTGAGTCCATGGCAAATTCCCGCAATGAGCGCGGTGAGCGTGGCACGACACGTGGCGGTGGTTGAAATTTTTTTGTCGGACTGGATGTGCCGGAGTTATTCGGTGTGGTGGGTGGCGTTTTGCTTGAGTTGACATTTTGGCTGGCAACAGGTTGCCCATAAGCGCTATTGGCATCAGTACGAGCATTCGGTTGATTCGCTAGTACAGCGGCTTGGTCAATATTGCCGACATAGGGAGTACCACTGGTGGCGGTAGAGCTGGGCAGACTCATGACTAACTTCCTTTCTTGGTGAGTAAACGTTGATTAGGATTGTTTGAATTGCTGAAAAAATGCGTCCCATGATGTCAAGGTTGATTGACGGACGGCATCCGCAAACGAGGTCCCTGGCAGACTTGGTCGAGTCCCGTCTACACCAATGCAGACTGGGTAGATCAGCCGTGTAACGATCAAATCAAAGCCAAGTGCAGAGCGCATCTTGTCTAGATCTTCATCCGATAACCTCAGGTCTTTCTTTGCCCAATCAACCAGTTTTTGATCAAATTGCTTCCAGAGTTTTATCAATACGGGCGGAAAGCCAGATTGGGAAAGTTCGCCTCCAAGAAGGCTCATTGTTATTTTCTGGGCATGCGGCCCAAAGAGTGCAGTTAGGCGATTTTTTTCAGCCTTCAGTGTTGTTTGGTCGCTAGAAATGTCAGCTGTTGGAGAAGACCCTGCCGATCGCAAGGCTTGTTGTCGACCATCACTGATGGTCTTCCCTGCTGCGCTTGATCGGAATTCCTGAATTAACAATAGCTTCAGTAATTGAGCATGGCTGATACTTACGGCATCATCAGGCAAAGATTTGAGACTCATTATTTTTTCACGGGGTACTTTAGGGATACTCTCCAGGGGTATGGGAAACTTGTTACGGCCTGCAGTGATGATTTCGTTGACCGGATTGTTTCTCATTACCAGGCCTTTGGCAGTTTTTCTAAAAATGAGCGGCTGAATGGTGCTAATGAGAAGATCAGGATAGGCAGTAATCAAGGCATTCCGTTCTTGCTCAGTCAAGCCCCTAGGCTGATCGCCCAATCTGACCGGCATGACGTCCGCCGTTTTCATGCGGCGGTGTTGTGATGGTTTCGGTGTGATAGGCGATGCGGATGGTCTGGGCGATCCAGGTGATATGGGTGATGCTGGCGATTTTGGAGAGGTTGTTGATGAACTTGAGCTCATCTTGAATTTTGTGGGCGACCCTACTGGTGATAGCGAGGGTGATGGTGAATCGGAAGGTAGGGTGGCACTACCTTTCGGGTTCAATGGAAGATAACTTGATAAGCGAGAGGCTCTTTCAATCGATGGTGTTTTTCCGCTTTTCTCTATTTCTGTTAGTTTTGCAAATAATTCGATTTCAAGCAAATCTTTGTCGATTATTGATTGCTCGTTCTCAGCCTCGGCGACTTCCTTCATCATGCGCTCGAGGGTATCGACTAAAGCGCTTTCGGCCTCATTCTCCTTCAGGATGCCTAGCCATGACTGATATAGAGCAACCTCAGAGATTAAGTTTTTAGAGGTTGCGAACTCATTATTAAATGTTTTTATTTTTGCGATTATCGGTGTCGGGATTTTCTGGTTATCCACAGCGAGTAGCGCAACAAGTTTTTTCAGCATGTGTTGTAATTCAATTCTTCGCTGGCGGCTCGGGCTAGGGGTTACGCTCAGCATCGATCGCGGAGTCGATAGCAATAGCTGCGGTGATTGTTGATTTTTTTGGATTTGTTGAGTTTTTTGGGTTTGTGGCGCTTTTTCGGGCGAACTTTCCAGGCGATTGACCCTTGGCTGAAAATTCGTGGTGCGGCGCTTTTTCACCAAATTTTGGACATCCTCAGGCGCAGATTTGAGAGACTGCGAGAGCAGCGTAGGCGAAGAGATGGCGAACGCACCATCAAGTGCCGAGATAATTTGGCTGACGACTTGGTCAGCCGCTAACGTACCTCGAATCGGGAAAAATTCTTTTTGTACTAAAGGTACTAGAAAGGCATCAATCAGGACTTTTGCTAACCACTCTTTACGCATGCGAAGAAAATTATCCTGACTCATGGCGATGCCCTTGTCATCAGATAGCAGCATCCGGATCTGGCGGTAGTCGATCTCTGCAAGAAAAAATTGCAGATTCTCCGGAAGTCTATTTTTTGATTCACTACCTGAAATGTTAAAAAATGCACCAGCAAAACTCGAGGCTAGTATGCTTAACATGCCGTCTACTTCTTTTTGTTTTTCAGGGGCCACAACACCCGATACATCCAAAACTTGAAAATAATTGATACGAATTTTATCGATGATGTCAATCGCTATATTCCATGCCTCTGTTTTTTTAAGATCTCCTGAAAATAGCTGATACATCAAACTTTCTAAAAGAATTTTTTCATCATCTTTTTTAGGAAATTGTCGCTGCAAATTAATAGTGGCTTGGTTAAGATCGACGGGGTCATCCAGCCTTCCCTTCTTCCGTAGCAACACCTTTTCCATGAGATCGGCCAAGTCACTCGCTAGCTGCTGCTGTAGTGTCAGCACCTTGGTTTTCACTTTCGACGCTTTGTCTGTCAGCTTAGGTAGGGATGAGATTTCAGGTGGCTCAACTTCAGCTTGACTGCTCGAAGGTATCGGACGATGAATCACCGGGCTAGATATACTGCGGTGGCGCTGCATTAGCTTTTGGCGCACAGGCTGCGGTTTTAATGTAGGCGTTTTTGCTTTTTTTTGTTGTGATGGTTGCTGATCAAATTTTGAGTCATTCGATGAACGTGCCTGATTCTTTGAATCCGAACGATCATTATTTTTCTGATAGTTTGAATCAGTTAGCGCAGGGTCTTCCTGCTCACTAGTGTGTTGTGGTGGTATTTCTGGAATCTTGACTAAAGGCGGCGTAGTATTTAGAGACATGAATGCTCCGGTTCTGACGGTAGAGAAAACCGGGCAATAGGTAACTCAGTATTGGGGGTAGTTCGACATAAAGATGTGTTGAGTAAGTTAAATTTTCTGAAACCATTAAATGTTCGATCAGCGGCTGCTTTTAACAAAAATTTCGACTCGATGTTTGCAAGCGACCGAGTAAATCACTCAGATCAACTAACCGTTTAGCGATCAAATGATTCACACTATTGTCTGTTTGCCAAATGCCATACACCGCAAGTAGCGATGACTGTAATAGCTCTCGGCGTTGCCGCTCGATTAATGCAGGCCAAACAATCACGTTCACTGTGCCCGTCTCATCTTCCAGAGTAACGAATACCGTGCCTTTCGCAGTGGCAGGCCTTTGTCGCACCGTGACAATGCCGCAGGCACGCGCGATCTGACCGTGCTTGAACGTAGCGAGTGTGTTCGCGGGGAGTAAACGACGCTTGAGTAAATGGGTGCGTAACAATGCCAGCGGGTGACGTCCCAATGTCAAACCGATTGATCGATAATCAGCAATTATCTGCTGTGCCTCGCTAGGTGCAGGGAGCTGTATAGGCTCTATCGCTGTTGAAGCGGTTTTCAGTAAACCTTTGCCCGGCGTGGCAGCCACTGCGTGCCATAGCGCCTCTCGTCGATGGCCTGCGATGGATTGCAAGGCGTTCGCTGCCGCTAGCGCTTGCAAATCGGTCGCTGACAAACCTGCACGCATCGCGAGATCATTCAGATCGCTGAAGTCTTTCACCGCGCGTGCCTCTTCAATACGCCAGCCCGCCATTTGCGTCAGACCATGCACCCTGTTTAATCCGAGTCGCACTGCGGGTGCCTGGCTATCGCCGGGTTCAAGCGTGGCTTCCCAGTCGCTATGCATGACATCGACTGGCCTGATCTCAACACCATGCCGCCGCGCGTCTTGCACCAGCTGCGATGCGGAGTAAAAACCCATCGGCTGACTATTCAGTAATGCCGCCAGAAACGCAGCGGGATGATGGCACTTCATCCATGCGCTGGCATAGGCCAGCAAGGCAAAGCTGGCTGCATGACTTTCGGGGAAGCCGTATTCGGCAAAGCCTTCGATCTGACTAAATAAAGCCTCGGCAAATTCAGGCTGATAGCCACGCGCAAGCATCCCGTTAATCAGCTTGTCATGAAATTTTTCCAGGCCACCTTTACGCTTCCACGCGGCCATCGCACGCCGCAACTGATCTGCTTCGCCTGCGCTGAAGCCGGCAGCCAGCATCGCCAACTGCATCACCTGTTCCTGAAAAATCGGTACGCCCAGTGTGCGTGATAAGGCGGCCTTCACATCCTCACTCGGATAGGTAATCGCTTCCCTACCCTGCCTCCTTCGCAAATATGGGTGGATCATGCCGCCTTGTATTGGGCCGGGGCGAATGATGGCGACCTCAATCACCAAGTCGTAAAACGTACGCGGCTTAAGGCGGGGCAGCATACTCATTTGCGCGCGGCTCTCGATCTGAAACACGCCGACTGTATCAGCGCGACTGATCATGTCGTAGGTAGCCGCGTCTTCTGCCGGTATATCGGCTAACTCGAAAGGCTCGCCCTGCTGCTGCGAAATGAATTCCAAGCCGCGCCGCAGTGCCGACAGCATGCCAAGCGCGAGGATGTCAATTTTTAGTAGGCCGAGTGCGTCAAGATCATCTTTATCCCACTGCACGACGCTGCGCCCTTGCATCGCAGCTTTTTCAATCGGCACCAAGCGCGAGAGCTTGTCGCGCGCAATCACAAAGCCGCCCGGGTGCTGTGATAGATGGCGTGGAAAGCCCATCAGCTCAAGCGCGATCTGATGCCAGTGCTGTGCAATTACCGAATCAGGATCAAGCCCGCACTCGGTAAAGCGCTCGCGCAGATTTTCTTTACGATCCCACCAGCGCTGCGATTTTGCCAGCTGATCGATGATATGCGCATCAATACCCAGCGCCTTGCCGGTATCACGGATTGCACTGCGCGGTCGGTAGCTAATAACCACGCCGGTGAGTGCAGCGCGCTCACGGCCGTATTTGTCGTAGATATATTGAATCACTTCTTCACGCCGCTGATGCTCGAAATCGACATCAATATCCGGCGGCTCGTTACGCTCTTTCGAAATAAAACGTTCGAAGAGTAAATTGCCGCGCGCCGGATCGACCTCGGTAATACCCAGGCAGTAGCACACTGCAGAGTTGGCTGCCGAGCCACGGCCCTGACACAGAATATGACGACTACGTGCAAACGAAACAATGTCATACACCGTCAGGAAGTAAGGCTCGTACTGCATCTCGGCGATGAGTTGTAGCTCATGGGTGAGCTGCTGCTGTACCTCGGGCGGTATGCCCTGCGTAAAACGGCGCTGTGCGCCGAGCCAGGTTTGCTCGCGCAGATAACTCGACGGCGTATAGCCTGCGGGTACCAGCTCATCGGGATATTCATAGCGCAGCTGATCCAATGAAAAATCGCACTGCGCCGCAATCGCCACCGACTCTGCCAACGTCTCGGCGGGATACAGGTTAGCTAAACGTAGTCGTGAGCGCAGATGCTGCTCGGCGTTGACGAATAATCCGCGGCCGCATTGGGCTACGGGTTTACCCAGTTGGATTGCGCTTAGAACATCTTGCAAGCGTTTGCGTGATCGCAGGTGCATGCATACATCGCCGGTTGCTACCACCGGTATACCCTGCTCGGCGCCGATCTGCTGCACGGTACGTTTATGCTGCTCATCCTGACCGCGATAGAGCAAGTTCAACGCAACTCGCGCGCGCGGTCCGAATGTATGCCGCATCCAATCGAGCTGCTGCCGTAATACATCCGGCGCGATGCAGTAGCCAGGTGCCAGTAGCATGATGCAATTCGGCAGACCACGCACATGTGCAAGCGCTGCCAAGGGCTGCGTGAAGTCGTGGGTATACAGCAGATAATCACCCTTATCCGCGCGGCTGCGCGCCAGCGTAATCAGCTCGCATAAATTACCGTAGCCATCACGGTTCATTGCTAGCGCGATCAGGCGCAACGCTGCGCCAGTCGCATCAATCACGCGAAACTGGCTTCCGATGATTAACGCTAACCCTTGCCGCTTGGCCTCGCTATGCGCGCGTACCACACCAGCGACCGAGCACTCATCGGTAATCGCAATGGCGCTGTAGCCAAGTTCTGCAGCGCGCGCGACCAACTGCTCCGGGTGTGAGGCGCCTCGCAGAAAGCTGAAATTCGATGCGCACTGTAGTTCAGCGTAACCAGGAAGAAGGGGGGACATTACGCAAACAAACCATGCAAAAACCAGCGCGCGCTACTTGCATCACG
>VERA01000133.1 GCA_018882935.1 Burkholderiaceae bacterium
AAGGTCTGCTGGGCCTGACCAAGTGGGCCGAAGGCGCCAAGGTCAACCCGAACATCGGCAACATTCCGACCAACTTGTCACGCTACAAGATGGACAACTACCTCAAGGAGATCTTCCTTGATTCGGATACCTCAGTGGCACTGCTGTCTGGCGCGCCATTTGATGATCCGAACTGGTGGCTGCTGTCGAACGACGCAATCCAGAACGCTTGCCGCGCTGTCAACAAGATGGCCGGTACAGTACGTATGCTCGGCCACGCTGTGATCACGCCGAAGTATCCGAACTGGATGGACGAAGTCGATCGCGCGATCGAGGAACTGAAGCCAGTGTCCTGGAAGTCGTACACCATCGGTGACCCGTTCGGCCCATCAAAATTTGCATGGCGCCTGGATGACGAAAAACTGATGTACCCCTTCTACGAGAAAGCACTGAAGGCAGGCATCAACACCATCTGTATCCACAAGGGTCTGATGCCACGCGACTACGAGAAGGCGTTTGCCGGAACGTGGGAGCATGCGACTGTGAACGATCTGGGCAAGGCTGCGAAAGATTGGCCGAAGATGAACTTCGTGATCTATCACGCCGCGCTGCGTCCATGGCTGGCAGATCCACCCGAAATGGAAATGGCTCAGTTCGAGAAGAACGGCTACATCCAGTGGTCGACCGACCTGGCACGTATTCCGGAGAAGTTCGGTGTCAACAACGTCTACGCCGAATTGGGCTCAGTGTTTGCCTCTACGGCAGTCACCAACCCACGCTTCTGCTCTGCGTTCATCGGCCAGATGGTCAACCTGATGGGTCCGGATCGTGTGGTGTGGGGTACCGACTCGGTATGGTACGGCTCGCCGCAGTGGCAGATCGAGGCAATGCGTCGTCTGGAAATCCCGGAAGACATCATGAAGAAGCAAGGCTGGAAGATTCCTCTGGGCGATGGCCGCGGTACGGTCAAGAACAAGATCTTCGGTCTCAACTCGGCCAAGCTGTACCGTCTCGATGCACAGAAGATGGCAGCCGACGCGATGACCACGCCGTTCGACAACGACATGATCGCGAAGATGAAGGCCGAGTACTTGGCTATGGGCGGCCAGCGCAGCAACGCTGCGTATGGCTACATCGCCAAAGAAGGCCGGGAGTTCGAGATCGGCTAAAGCAGTGAGGTGAACGTGTGCCGGTTCGCCGGCATACGTTCGCACGCTGCGTTATCCGTCGAGAACAGGAGGAAGGAACAATGAAATCTATAAGAAGCACGGTAGTGTTGGGACTGATGCTGTTGTCAGTCGGGGGTATCGCAGTGGCTGATCACCACGGCGAGAAGAAAACGCGTGTAGGTACCTGTGAAGATGCCAAGAAACAGCAGGATTATTTCTGCGATATGAAAAACGCAGCGAGTGATTCCATGGTGGCTTTAGGTACTGCATGCCGTAACGCGAAGCTGAATGTCAAAGAGGCCTGCGAGGGCGTCGTGGATAAAGACGAGGCTTACAAATCGTGCAAGATGGAACAGAAGTGCTAATGATGATCTCCGAAGGGTGAGCGGGTTTGCGCACCGGATTAATCTTTTCTGTTGCTGGTTAATCTTTTTGTGAACCTGAATCATTAACCGGCAGCGCTCGCTGCCGGTTTTTTTATGCCGATGTTCTGGTAAGCTGGCTGTGGTGACAAAATAAGCTAAAAAATAATCCATCCCTGATCATTACGTGAATCTCGCCTCGAGCCATGAGTAATCGCACTGAATTTACTGCAGTCGCACATAACCCGTCTTCGCGCCACCGCCCGGCACTGCTGGCATTATCTCTAGCCAGCTTTTGCGCGCTGCTGGCGCTGCTTGCTCCGGCGGTTTCGCAATCACAGGTAACGCGCTCTACACCCAAGCCGATACCGCCCAACGAAGCCTATATGCAGCCAGTGCCAGGGCTGTCGCATGGCGAGCTGCGCAAATTCCGCAACGGTGAAAAACAGTTCAAGGCACCATGGGTGGTATTTCCGTTGCTCGGCGGTGAGTGGGGTCTGGGTCCTACTTTTCTGGCGAATTCTTGCGTAGGTTGCCACGTGCAGGCCGGACGTGGTCGAACTTTTGATGAGCCGGGCGTGATCGCGTTTCAGCAACTGCTGCGGCTATCTATTCCCGGTGAAGGGCCCGACGGCGGGCCGATGCCGCACCCGAACTACGGCGATCAGCTGCAAGTGTTCGGCGTGAATGTCGGCTTGAAAGAAAATCTCAAGCCGGGTGAAGCCGAACTGTATATCGATTGGGTTCCGTTTCCGGTGACGCTGTCCGATGGCACGGTGGTCGAGCTGCGTAAGCCTTCGGTTCGGCTGGAGAAGCCGAATTTCGGGCCGATTGACGCGACAGTGATGACCTCGCTACGCAATACGCAAGTGGTATTTGGCGCAGGTTATTTGGAAGCCGTAACCGAAGAAGATATTCTGGCACTGGCCAAAATGCAGCAAACAGTCGGGCTGAATGGTCGACCGAATTATGTACGCGATGATATTAACAAACGCACGGCACTCGGTCGCTTTGGATGGAAAGCCAATCAGCCCAATGTGAAACAACAGATTGCCGCTGCGTTTCATGGTGATATGGGTGTAACGTCATCACTCTACATCGAAGAAAACTGCCCGCCAGTGCAAACCCTGTGCCGCGCTATGCCGCCGGGGAATAAACCCGAACTACTCGACTATTCCTGGGATGAGCTGCATTTCTGGCAGCTAGCGCTTGATGCACCGGCGCCGCGTAATCAAGATAATCCACAGGTCATTCGGGGCAGCCAGTTATTTACCCAAGCACGCTGCGCGCAGTGCCATATCCCCGAGCTACGTACCGGTGAATTCCCTGCCCTGCCGCAAATCTCCAAAAAAACCTTCCGCGCTTACACTGACTTGCTGCTGCACGATATGGGCCCCGGGTTAGCAGACGGACGCCCCGATTTCAAGGCAGGCCCGCGCGACTGGCGTACTGCGCCGCTATGGGGAATTGGTTTATCAGCGCAAGTAAATGGCAGCACAAACTTGCTCCATGATGGCCGTGCTCGTAATGTACTGGAAGCGATTTTGTGGCACGGTGGAGAAGCGCAAGCGTCACGCGATTTATTTGCCGGTTTCTCCAAGCAGGAGCGTGAAGA
This sequence comes from Burkholderiaceae bacterium, assembly GCA_018882935.1. Taxonomy (GTDB): domain Bacteria; phylum Pseudomonadota; class Gammaproteobacteria; order Burkholderiales; family Burkholderiaceae_D; genus Pernthalerella. The sequence continues at coordinate 3,126 of VERA01000133.1, forward strand.
TTTGATCGCTTTCGTCAATTCACTGTAGCAATTGACCGATGACACTGAAATCTCGTCAGAAGATTATTTATTTTTCGCTGGCGTTTGTGCTGTATTTGCTGTTTCGTCATTTACTTGGCCCACGTTTAGGGCTAGAGGGCTGGTGGCTAACGATAGGTGCTTATGTATTTGCACTGATCTTTCCGAGTATTTATTTGTACCGGCTGTGGGCGGTACCCACACAAACGACCAACACGGAGGAACCGCGCCCATGAAAAAACTCTTGATGGGGTTAATGCTGGTCTCCAGTGTTGCCCACGCCGACTGGATAATGTACGGCGATAATGGCAAGGCCGAGTTTTACTACGACGACAAAACTATCAATACCAGTGGCGGGACGGTCTCTGTGTGGGAGATGCTGAGCTACAGCTTTCCGTTAAATGGCGTGCAATCGAATCGTGCGCATAAAGAGTACAAATGCGATGCACGCCAGTTCCGCAATCTGGCGGGTGAGTTTTTCTCTGAGCCTTATTTGAAAGGCGTAATCGTCAGCAATAACGATAGTGAAGATGAATGGCGCCCGGTGGTAGACGGTACGCGTAACAGTGAACTTCTCGATATTGTCTGCGGCAAGCGGAGCTGACATTGATCGACCTTGGTTTGACTAAACTTGCCGTGATCGGCGCAGTAGCACTGGTGGTAAT
>VERA01000052.1 GCA_018882935.1 Burkholderiaceae bacterium
CACGCGGACTCTCCCAGGATAAGCTTGCGCAGGCAGCAGGGATCAGCAGAATTGCTTACATCAACATCGAGCGTCGTCAGTCCGAACCGCGCGCTGACACGCTGCGGGCACTCGCTAAGGCATTGCAGGTTCAAGTACCCGAGCTATTGGTCGAGGAGCCAGCTCTGAAGCGAGTCCGGTTTCGCTCCCTGAAGCGTCTCAAGCGCCGTGAGCAGGTGTTAGTCGAGGTGGGGCAAAAGTTGCGTGACTTCGTTGAGCTAGAAAGCCAGCTCAATGCCGCTGAATCTAAAGATTTCGATGCACTGCGCGCACTCGCGGCAAGGGCGAGACGGCGGGGCATTCCAGCAGTTGCGTCCGCTATGCGCTCTCACTTTGGTCTGACCGAGCACGAGCCCGTGCATGACATCTGTGGCTTGCTTGAGCATCAGGGTATCAAGGTTTTATCAGTCAACATCGCGACCGATGCCTTCCTTGGTCTATCGGTGGCTGAAGAGGATGGTGGGCCAGCAGTGGTCGTTAATACTTGGGAACGTCTGCCGGTAGAGCATTGGATCTTCAGTGCCGCTCATGAACTCGCCCACTTGTTGTTGCACCTGCAGGCCTACTCGGTGGATGAAGAATCGGAGGATAAGGATCAAGAACGTGACGCAGATACTTTCGCTTCTCACTTTCTCATGCCTGATGCAGTATTTCGTCGCGAGTGGGATAGTACGGTTGGGTTGCCGTTGTTCGATCGCGTGCTCAAAGTCAAGCGAGTATTCCGTGTTAGCTGGCGAACCGTACTGTACCGTCTAAACGAAGATTTCTCAGACCCAATTCAGCGCAAGCGCCTATGGATTCATTTTTCCAAAGCCTATCAGAAGCGCAATAGCAAGGTGTTGCTAAAAATGGATGAGCCCGAAGGTGTTGGTATCGATTCATACCGAGCTTTATCAGACCTTCACAAAGCTGGCCCAGAGCCTGCGGGCATGGATCGGCACGACTTTCAAAGCGATCGGTTATGGCGCTTGGTTCGCCAAGCCATCATGGGCGGCGATATCACCATGGCACGCGGCGCAGAAATTCTTGGTATCAAGCTTAATGACATGCGCGACCTTGCAGAATCGTGGGTAAATTGAAATCAGCGACAGCTTGGTTTATTGCCGATGCCAACGTCTTGATTGACTATGCAAAGACCAGCCCAGAAATTCTCGGGCTGGTGGCTACGCATATCGGCCCTGTTTATGTGGCTGCCGCCGTTCTGGATGAGGTCGAGCAACTCGATGAGGCCCAATGCTCGACTATCGGATTGACTATCGTGGATGGGACATTTGCGCAGCTAGTGGAGGCAGCACAGCGGGGCGGGCCGTTGTCCTTCGAGGACAAGCTTTGTCTAGTGCTGGCAAGAGATCACGGCTGGGCCTGTCTGTCTAACGATGGTCCTTTACGGGATGCTTGTAAGGCGCAGGGTGTTTCAGTGGTCTGGGGCTTGGAAATCATGCTGCGATTGGTCGAGGCAGATCATGTCAGTGTTGAGAAAGCGGTTGAGGTAGCGGAGTCGATCCATGCGGTTAATCCGCTGTACATCACCCGGAAAATCGTTAATGCTTTTCGTCGACAGGCCCGGCACAAAGAGTCCGGTCATTCTGTCTGAGCAGCACAGCCGCCGAGGCGATGGGGTTTCGAACATAGTTTGCACACCCAAAAAAGTGACGAAGGTTTCATCCACTTTTTCAGTTGATAGGTTTGGAATTTGTTGGGCACTTTGTTGGGCTCTTTTGCGAGATATGGCCAAAACCAGCAAAAAGGCCAACCCAATGGTTGGCCTAAGTCTTTGATTTGATTGGTCGGGGCGGCGGGATTCGAACTCGCGACCCCTTGCACCCCATGCAAGTGCGCTACCAGGCTGCGCTACGCCCCGACAAGCCCGCGAGTATAGCAGAGGGTGTTAAAAGTTCTTCAATGCAGATGACCGGAATTTTGCCCGGCGTCCTCAGGCATCTCGGCATGCACCATCTCTTCCTCAGCATCGCAGAACAGTGGTGCGCCACAATCATCGCAGTACTCAGGCGGAAACACGCTATCGGCTTGCTGTATGCGTGTGATGCCGCTCTCTCTCAGCACCGAGACAATTTGCTGCAGCGGTGACAGCGGTGCATTACTTGCGCCACGTTGATGGGTAAGATTCGCGACATATTCTTCTGCACTTTCCTCGTCGTAGAGCGGCCACACGACGCCGTATACAACATCGCTATTACCGCTGACGCTGTAGCTGACCCGGAATTCATCTACCCGCATGTCGCTTGCCTCATCGCCCACTGCGGCAATCACGGTTGATAACTGCGCAGGCTCTACCGATAGCACATGGGTCAGGTAATGCACTGCCGCGCGCAACGAGATGGGGCGAATTGCTTTATCGGCCTCTCTGCAGGCCACGTAATACGCACCCGGCAACATTAATTCAATGCCACAGCCAGGCAGCAAGTTTTGCAGATGAGGGCCCGCCTGCAATTGCCACTGCGTGAGCGCTGCCTGGCTAAGCGCTTGCAGATGACTACCGGTTTCGTCTTCCTGCCAGCGCAGCAGCGGTTGCCCGCTCTCGGTAGCAACCAATGCTAGTAGATGGCGAGTGTCTGCTAAAAACGCTGCGGTTTCCGGCAATGACGGCAGCGCCGGTTGTGGTTTGCCCGAGATTGCCGCCTCTGCCATGCGCCGCGTTAGCTGATAGGTCTCACAATAACTACGTGGTAACTGGTCTATCGAGAACAGCACCGGAGCGACCACCGCGCGGGTGTTGGTCGCGAGAATATGGCCGTGCAAATGCGCAGTGATGGTTTGCAAGACATTAGCGTTGATCGCGCCCGAAGGAATCGTAAACCGCGTCCATGCCAACACCGGAATAGCAACGAGCAGCGCGTCATAGCGCTTGTCACCATGCTCCATAGAGCAGCTGCTGCTGATGGCTTCAATTGAATCAAGCAGCGCGTCGTAGGCATCAAGGTCGGTGTGAAACAAATGATCTAGCGCGTTATCAATCGCCTGTTGCTGGTTATTGGCGAGTTGTTTTTGTAGCAGACCATCGAGTCTGGTCTCCCACGCACGGGCCTCGATTCGGCTAGACGCCCGCACCATCGATTGCGCGAGTGAAGCCAGGCGCTGGCTTTCGGTAGAAAACTTGCGAGTCGGATTTTTTGGTGAGCGGCGCATGATGTGCGGTGGGACGTGAGCGGAGAGCGGCGATTGTACTGGATGCATCGGCGATTGCGATGACAAAACAAAAGCCCGCCGAGGCGGGCTGTCTAATCGCAAGCTTTTAGTGCTATTTTTTTTCTGAGTCAGCGCTGGCGGGCGCGGCTGGCGCTTCGGTGGCAGCAGGTGCTGTAGCTGGCGCCGCTGCGGCGGGCGCTTGGCTGTGGGAATCGCCGTGGCCACCGGCCTCGCCCTGCAGGCTGGCTTTGTCACCCATGTTGAAAACAGCGGCTAGCGCAACCGCCGCAAAAATAATAAACGCCACAAGCATTTTCCACATCAGGTTGTCTCCGGTTTGACTATTTGATTGATTACGGTATGTCAGCTTTTATTCTGCAGGGTAGCGAGGGTGCCAGCGCAAACCTGGCTGGCACCGGCAACTCACGCCGCCAGTAACTGACGCAGCACGAAGGGCAAGATGCCACCGTGGTGGTAATAATCAACCTCGATCGGCGTATCAATGCGCAGCAGAAGCTTCACATGCTGCGTCTGGCCATTTGCGCGGTGGATTACGAGCGTCACGTTCTGCTGTGGCTTGATGTCATGCTCAAGGCCGATCAGATCGAAGCGTTCATCACCCGTGATGTTGAGTGACTGCACGCTGTCGCTACCCATAAACTGCAGCGGCAACACACCCATGCCGACCAGATTCGAACGGTGAATACGCTCAAAAGAGCGCGCAACAACGGCCTTCACGCCGAGCAGTTGGGTACCTTTCGCCGCCCAGTCGCGTGATGAACCGGTGCCGTACTCTTCGCCGGCAAATACCATGGTGGGTACATCATCATGGACGTATTTCATTGCAGCGTCATAGATCGACATCTGCTCACCGCTCGGCTGGTGTATGGTGATGCCGCCCTCAACGCGTGATCCGTCTTCCTTAGCGGGGATCATCAGGTTTTTGATGCGGACATTGGCAAAGGTACCGCGCATCATGATTTCATGGTTACCGCGACGCGAGCCGTACGAGTTGAAGTCTGCTTTCAACACACCATGCTCGATCAACCACTTGCCTGCAGGGCTGCTGTCTTTGATGGAGCCCGCGGGCGAGATGTGGTCGGTGGTAATCGAATCACCAAACACGCCAAGCGCACGCGCACCCGAGATGCCGGTGGCTGCTGCTTTCGGTTGCATCGCAAACTCCTGGAAGAACGGGGGCTCAGCGATGTAGGTAGACTTTGGCCAGTTGTACACCTGGCCCTCTGCCACGCCTTGAATCTGCTCCCACAACTTGCCGGGTGCGCCTTTGACGTCGGCGTAGTTGCGCTTGAAGGTGTCGGCGTTCATCGCGTGCTTCATCAGCTTGTTAATTTCTTGCGAGCTGGGCCAGATGTCGCCAATGTAGATGTCGCGGCCTTTGGCATCTTTACCCAGCGGCTGCGTCATCAGATCAACCGTGACATTACCGGCGATGGCATAGGCCACCACCAGCGGTGGCGAAGCGAGGAAGTTGGCTCGGATATTCGGATGAATACGCGCCTCGAAATTACGGTTACCCGACAACACCGCAGCCGCAACCACATCATTCTTGACGATAGCGTCGTTCATGGCAGGCGTTAAATCACCCGCGTTACCGATGCAGGTGGTGCAACCATAGGCAGTGACGCCAAAGCCGAGCTGTTCAAGGTAGGGCAACAAGCCGGCTGCTTCGAGGTACTGCGTAACGACGCGTGAGCCGGGAGCGAGCGATGTCTTGATGTGCTTGGGCACGGATAAACCGAGTTCTACTGCTTTTTTAGCGAGCAGGCCAGCGGCGAGCAGCACGCTTGGGTTTGACGTGTTGGTGCAAGAGGTAATGGCAGCGATCAGCACATCACCGTTGCGCAGGCTGACGCCATCGCTGTTGGTATAACGTGCGTCCAGATCTTCCGGCTTTTTATTGAAACCATTCTCTGACACCGGCTTGGCAAACAACGCTTTGAAGGTGTCTTTGACGTGACCGATTTCGATACGGTCTTGCGGACGCTTGGGGCCGGCGAGTGAAGGCGCTACCTTGGACAGATCGAGCGTGAGCTCTTTGGTGTAATCGATCTGGCCTTTTTTCGGGATGCCGAACAGGTGTTGGGCTTTGAAGTAAGCCTCGAACGCATCAATCTCAGCGGCGGTACGACCGGTACCGTGGAAGTAATCGATGGTGGCTTCGTCGACAGGGAAGAAGCCCATGGTGGCGCCGTATTCAGGTGCCATGTTGGCGATGGTGGCGCGATCAGTCAGCGAGAGCGATGCAGTACCTTCGCCGAAGAATTCCACAAATTTTCCGACCACTTTTTCTTTGCGCAGCATTTCGGTGATGGTGAGCACCAGATCGGTTGCGGTAACGCCCTCGCGCAACACACCGGTCAGGTTGACACCCACCACATCTGGCGTGAGGAAGTAGACCGGTTGGCCGAGCATGCCGGCTTCTGCTTCGATACCGCCTACGCCCCAGCCAACCACGCCAATGCCGTTGATCATGGTGGTGTGCGAATCAGTGCCGACCAAAGTGTCGGGGTAGTAGACGCCGTCTTTGTGATGCACACCACGCGCCAGGTACTCGAGGTTCACTTGATGCACGATGCCAAAGCCCGGTGGCACGACACCAAACGTATCAAACGCTTGCATGCCCCACTTCATGAACTGGTAGCGCTCGTTATTGCGCTGGAACTCCAGCTTCATATTCAGATCGAGCGCATTTTTTTCGCGGAAGTGATCAATCTGTACGGAGTGATCAACCACCAGATCAACCGGTACCAGTGGCTCAATGTTCTTCGGGTTTTTACCCATCTTCGATGCGACGCCGCGCATTGCCGCTAAATCGGCGAGCAGCGGCACACCAGTGAAATCCTGCAGCACTACGCGCGCGACAACAAAGGGAATTTCATCGGTACGATCGGCCTTGGGCTTCCAGTTCGCCAACTGACGCACATGCGCCTCGGTGACTTTTTTGCCGTCGCAATTACGCAGTACGGATTCAAGAACAATACGAACCGACACCGGCAAGCGGTCGATCTTGACGCCCAGCGTTTTTTGTAGTGCCGGTAACGAGTGCAGCTTCCCTTTACGTGAGCCGGAAATAGTGAATTCTTTGAGCGTATCCAGCGTATTGTGCGACATGTATTCTCCTAAAATTCAAAAGGCTTTCAGCCTGTCAAAGTCAATTTGCGCGTAACCTGCACTCGCTAACGATGGGCTCGCCCTTGCCGCCATCGAGTAACATCGATTTACTCGGTATGCTGATCCATATCAGCCGGCTGATCGGGTCCTCGAAGCGCTGTACTCCGGTAGTGGTGCCCACGCGCTGCATGCGGTAACTTCTGCCGCGCCAGACGATGTCGATCACGTTGTCGTTGGTGACATCACCACCCACAAATACGGGTTGCGATCGCTCGCATATCAAGTCAGCAGTTGAGCCATACACCTGACCCGCCCAAAGCAGGCAAGGCAGCAGCACCAGGAAGAGACGGTTCGCCATACAACCTCCTACGCAGTCGGTTGAATCTGATCTAGTAGTCCGTTGCCGCATGTTACCGGTATCTTGCAGAGAACCGGTTTTTTGCGGCGGTTTGGTGCTGCGCTACATGCAGTACTACATGCAGTGCTTAGGGTAGCAGGTGCTTCACGCCATCCCGTTCCTCCTGCAGTTCTTTCAGGGTCAGTGCGATGCGCTCCTGAGAAAATGCATCGATCTCAAGCCCCTGCACGATATGGTACTCGCCCTTGTCGGTGGTGACCGGGAAGCCGAACATCACGCCTTCCGGGATGCCGTACGAGCCATCAGAGGGAATGCCCATGGTGGTCCATTTACCGTGGGTGCCGAGTACCCAGTCACGCACATGATCAATTGCCGCGTTGGCTGCCGACGCGGCTGACGACAGGCCGCGTGCTTCAATGATCGCAGCACCACGTTTGCCAACGGTTGGCAAGAAGACATCTTTATTCCATGCGTCGTCGTTGATCATTTGCTTTACCGAGTGGCCATCAATGGTGGCAAAGCGATAGTCGGCGTACATGGTGGGCGAGTGGTTGCCCCAGACGCAGAGCTTTTCGATCGACGCAACTGCCTTGCCGGTTTTGGTGGCGATTTGCGATAGCGCGCGGTTGTGATCGAGGCGCAGCATGGCGGTGAAGTTTTTTGCGGGTAGGCTGGGGGCCGATTTCATCGCGATGTAGGCATTGGTGTTGGCCGGATTGCCGACCACCAGCACCTTGACGTTGCGTGAGGCGACAGCGTCAAGCGCTTTGCCCTGCACTGTGAAAATCTGCGCATTCGCTTCAAGCAGATCTTTGCGTTCCATGCCCGGGCCGCGTGGACGTGCGCCTACCAGCAGCGCGACATCCGCATCCTTGAATGCGGTCATTGGGTCGGCGTGCGCGGTCATACCGGCTAGCAGCGGGAAAGCGCAATCGTCGACTTCCATCATCACGCCTTTCAGCGCTTTCTGTGCTTTCTCATCGGGGATTTCAAGCAGCTGAAGAATGACGGGTTGGTCCTTGCCGAGCATGTCGCCATTGGCAATGCGGAACAGCAGGGAATAGCCGATTTGACCCGCGGCGCCAGTCACGGCCACGCGCATGGGAGTTTTTGACATGGTGTTTCTCCGGAGTGGTGGGTAGAGCAAAAAATAGTGCGTGGACGCGGGCGGCAGCGCCCGAAAACATGACGAAGAGTTTAGGGGGGCAACATGATGCTGTCAATCTACCTCTTATATCTTATATAAGACATCATACTCATTAATGTTCTGGACGATAAGCAACGTCTGTGGTGAAATGGCGCGCCATGAGCCAGACCCTGATCCCCACGCTCTCTAGCGTCCCGGCGGCGAGTGCCGGCGGCGGGCTGGCCTCGCCCACCTTCAGCCCGCTTTACCAGCAAATCAAAGCCTTGATATTGCAAAGCTTGCAATCGGGCGAGTGGAAGCCCGGCGAGCTGATCCCGAGTGAGGTCGAGCTTGCGCTGCGCTATAAAGTGAGTCAGGGCACGGTTAGAAAAGCAATCGACGAGCTGTCTGCAGAAAATCTCGTTGTGCGTCGTCAGGGCAAGGGTACCTTCGTCGCTACTCACCACGAGGCCAAGGTGCAGTTTCGTTTTTTGAAACTTATGCCTGATAACGGCGATGCGCACCAAGCCGAGAACCGGATCATCGAAGTCAAGCGCTTGCGCAGTCCCGCCGAAGTCGCGCGTGCGCTCGACGTCAAAGCCGGCGACTCGGTGGTGTACATCAAGCGCGTGCAGTCATTTGAAAGCGTGCCGATTATTTTGGAAGAGATCTGGCTTCCGGGCGCACTGTTCAAGGGCCTGACCGCTGAACGGCTGGCAGAGTACAAAGGGCCGATGTACGGCTTGTTCGAGACCGAGTTCGGCACCCAGATGATTCACGCGACAGAGAAACTGAAGGCGGCTTTGGCTGACGAGGTGGCGGCGGCCACACTGCATGTCGCTGTTGGCACGCCGGTGCTGAGTGTCGAGCGAGTGGCGTTTACCTATGGCGAGCGGCCGGTGGAGTTACGTCGCGCAATCTATCTCACCGCCGAGCACCACTACCACAATGAGTTGAGCTGAGCGCGCGCAATGATGTTAGCAAGCTGGCAAAGGTCATTTCGAGGTGAGATGGGCGCTGAAAGGTCGACCCAGATAAAATTCGGAAAGTTTTACAAATACGCTGACCATCCATCAGCCTGAAACGCTGGAGAAAACCCCCATGCCTGATGCCGTATCGCGCAGACGCTTCACCAATATTCATGTCACGCAGATCATTCGTTACCGGCTTCCCGCCTCAGGGATGGTGTCGATTCTGCATCGCATTAGCGGCGCGCTGATGTTTCTGTTGCTGCCATTTGTGCTGTTCTTATTCGATAAGTCGATTACCTCCGAAATCTCTTTCGAGTTTTTTCGGGGCTATGTGAGCCATCCTTTGGTGAAGCTGGCCATACTGGCGCTGTGCTGGGCTTACCTGCACCATTTCTGCGCCGGCATTCGTCACCTTGTGATGGATATGCACATCGGTCTTTCCAAATATGAAGCCGTGAAATCAGCACGCGTTGTTCTGGCTATTAGCGGTGTGTTAACCCTGCTGGTCGCAATGAAATTATTCGGGGTGATCTGATATGGCTATCAACAATATCGGACCCAAGCGCGTCGTTGTCGGCGCCCACTACGGCTTGCGCGATTGGCTTGCGCAGCGGGTGACTGCCGTGGTGATGGCGGTGTTCACGGTGGTGACGCTGGTTTTATTTTTAGGTGCGTCAGATTTCAGTTACGAGGGATGGGCTGGCCTGTTTGCGCAGCAGTGGTTCAAGATTCTGGCCTTCGTCACCTTCCTTGCAATGTACTACCACGTCTGGGTGGGTATTCGCGACATCTGGATGGACTACATCAAGCCCGTTGGCATTCGGCTGGCGCTGCAGGTATTCACCATCTTCTGGCTGCTTGGTTGCGCCGGTTGGACGGTACAGATTCTTTGGAGAGTGTGATCGTGGCTTCCATTAAATCTTCCATCGCGCGTCGTCGTTTCGATGCAGTGGTTGTCGGCGCAGGTGGCTCTGGCATGCGCGCTTCTTTGCAGCTGGCCGAGGCTGGTTTGTCGGTGGCTGTGTTGTCGAAAGTATTCCCGACACGTTCGCACACGGTTGCTGCACAGGGCGGTGTTGGTGCGTCGCTTGGCAACATGTCTGAAGACAGCTGGTACTGGCATATGTTCGATACCGTCAAGGGCTCGGACTACCTCGGCGACCAGGACGCGATCGAGTTTATGTGCCGCGAGGCGCCGAAAGTCGTGTACGAGATGGAGCATTTCGGCATGCCTTTTGACCGCAACCCGGACGGCACAATCTATCAGCGCCCGTTTGGTGGTCATACCGCTAACTTCGGCGAGAAGCCGGTACAGCGTGCCTGTGCCGCTGCCGACCGCACCGGCCACGCTATGCTGCACACGCTGTATCAGCGTAACGTGCGCGCCAAAACCCATTTCTTCGTGGAGTGGATGGCAGTCGATCTGATTCGTAATCAGCAGGGTGATGTGGTTGGCGTGGTTGCCTTGGAAATGGAAACCGGCGAGCTGGCTATCCTCGAGGCAAAGACCACGGTGTTTGCGACGGGTGGCGCGGGTCGTATCTGGGCTGCATCGACCAATGCTTTCATCAATACCGGTGACGGTATGGGTATGGCGGCACGTGCTGGTTTACCGCTTGAAGATATGGAGTTCTGGCAGTTTCACCCCACCGGTGTGGCTGGCGCAGGTGTGCTGATTACTGAGGGTGTGCGCGGCGAGGGCGGCATACTCATCAACAGCAACGGTGAACGATTCATGGAGCGCTACGCGCCGACGCTGAAAGATCTCGCGCCGCGTGATTTCGTATCGCGCTCTATGGACCAGGAAATCAAGGAAGGGCGTGGTTGTGGCCCGCACAAAGATCATGTGCTGCTCGATCTGCGCCACATTGGCGCCGACACGATACGCAAGCGCCTGCCGTCGATTCTGGAAATCGGCCACAAGTTTGCCAACGTGGATGCGACCAAAGAGCCTATTCCGGTGGTGCCAACCATTCACTACCAGATGGGTGGTATCCCGACCAATATTCACGGCCAGGTTGTCGCGCCAAAGAATGGTTCTCAAGAGATCGTGAACGGTTTGTACGCGATTGGTGAATGTGCCTGTGTTTCGGTGCACGGTGCCAACCGCTTGGGTACCAACTCACTGCTCGACTTGTTAGTGTTCGGGCGTGCGGCGGGTAACCATATTGTCGCCGCGAAGTTGAAAGAGCAAAGCCACCAAGACTTACCAGCCGATGGTGCTGACTTAGCGCTTGAGCGCTTGTCGCACCTGGAGTCTTCGACCGGGAGCGAGCGTGTACAAAGCGTAGCGAGTGATATTCGCAAGGTGATGCAGCAGCACTGCGGCGTGTTCCGGACTCAGGCGCTGCTGGATGAAGGCGTTGCAATGATTGCCGAACTCGACGAGCGCCGTAAGCATGTCTCGTTCAAAGATAAATCCAAGGTGTTCAACACTGCGCGCGTTGAAGCGCTTGAACTCGATAACCTGATCGAGACTGCGAAGGCGACGATGTACTCTGCAGCCGCGCGTCATGAGTCGCGTGGCGCACACGCGCACAGCGACCACCCGCAGCGCGATGATGAGCACTGGATGAAGCACACGCTGTGGTTCTCTGAGGGTAATCGACTCGACTACAAACCGGTGGTGACCAAGCCGCTCACCGTAGACACCTTTAAACCCAAGCCCCGTACTTTCTGATCGCAGGACACACCACATGCCACGCACAGTCAAATTCCAGATCTATCGCTACGATCCTGATAAGGACGCCAAGCCCTACATGCAGGATCTGACGGTCGAGCTGCAAGATACCGACAAGATGCTGCTCGACGCTTTGCAGCGTATCAAGGCCGACGCCGATGACTCGCTCGCGCTGCGTCGTTCGTGTCGTGAGGGTGTGTGCGGCTCGGATGCCATGAACATCAACGGCAAGAACGGGCTTGCCTGCACTACCAACCTCAACGAGTTGACGCAACCGATTGTGCTCAGACCGTTGCCCGGCCTACCGGTAATACGCGACCTGATCGTCGATATGACGAACTTCTTCAAGCAGTATCACTCCATCAAGCCGTTCCTCATCAACGATACGCCACCGCCGGAGCGTGAGCGTCTGCAGACGCCTGAAGAGCGTGAAGAGCTCGATGGTTTGTACGAGTGCATTCTGTGCGCCTGCTGCTCGACATCGTGCCCGTCGTTCTGGTGGAACCCGGATAAATTCGTTGGCCCAGCCGGCTTGTTGCAGGCCTACCGGTTTATTGCAGACAGCCGCGATCAGGCCACCGGTGAGCGTCTGGATAACTTGGAAGATCCTTACCGTTTGTTCCGCTGCCACTCGATCATGAACTGCGTTGATGTTTGCCCGAAAGGGTTGAATCCGAATCAGGCGATCGGCAAGATCAAAGAATTGATGGTTCGTCGCGCAGTGTGATCATGGAAGGCGTGCGGCATCAGGATGACCCGACTCGGCGCGCGCGACTCCGTTGGCGCAGTCGGCGTGGTTTGCTGGAAAATGATCTGATTCTGACGCGTTTTCTTGACGCGCATGAAGTCGATATGACAGATACCGAGGTTGATGCATTCACCCAGCTGCTGGACCTCTCCGACAATGACTTGCTCGACCTGCTGCTGGGTCGCGCCGAACCTGATCAGGCGCTTGCCGGTCAGCATGTGAATGAATTACTGGCTCGCCTGCGCCAAGCGTAGCCGGTGACGTTGGAATGTAGTGTGCCGTTAACCATTATTTCGAGTTGAGAGTGAAGTCATGAAACAGTCTGATGTGAAAGCAACGCTGTCTTTTTCCAATGGTTCGCCATCGATTGAGTTTCCCGTGTACTCAGGCTCCATTGGGCCGGATGTATTGGATATTCGCAAGCTGTATGGCTCGACCGGAATGTTCACCTACGACCCCGGCTTCATGTCGACCGCTGCCTGTAATTCATCGATTACGTATATTGACGGCGACAAGGGCGAGCTTTTGTATCGCGGCTATCCGATCGAACAACTCGCAGTGAATTGCGATTTTCTGGAAACCTGCTACCTGCTGCTGCACGGTGAGTTGCCAAATGCCACCCAGAAAGCAGCGTTTGAGACCACGGTAACTAACCACACCATGGTGCATGAGCAGATGCAGTTTTTCTTCCGCGGTTTCCGCCGCGATGCGCATCCGATGTCAGTGCTGGTAGGTACGGTGGGCGCACTGGCCTCGTTCTATCACGACTCGCTCGATATCAATGACCCCAAGCACCGCGATGTGTCGGCGATTCGTTTGGTAGCGAAGATGCCAACGCTGGTTGCGATGGCCTACAAGTACTCAGTTGGTCAGCCGTTCGTGTATCCACGTAATGAGTTGTCGTACAGCGCCAACTTCATGCGCATGATGTTCGCGACTCCGGCGGCAGATTACAAAGTCAACGATGTGCTGGTGCGCGCGCTTGACCGTATTCTGATTCTGCATGCCGATCATGAGCAAAACGCGTCAACATCGACGGTGCGTTTGGCAGGCTCGTCGGGTGCGAACCCGTTTGCGTGTATCGCGGCCGGCATCGCCTGCTTGTGGGGCCCTGCGCACGGTGGTGCCAATGAGGCCGCGCTGCAGATGCTGCAAGATATTCACCGCGACGGTGGTGTCGAGAAGATTGGTGAGTTCGTCGCCAAGGTCAAAGATAAAAATTCTAATGTGAAGCTGATGGGCTTCGGCCACCGGGTTTACAAGAATTACGACCCGCGCGCGAAGTTGATGCGCGAGACCTGCCATGAAGTGCTGAATGAACTGGGTCTGCAAAATGACCCGCTGTTCAAGTTGGCGATGGCGCTCGAGAAAATTGCCTTGGAAGACGACTACTTCGTGTCGCGCAAGCTCTACCCCAATGTTGATTTCTACTCCGGTATTGTGCAGTCGGCGCTGGGCATTCCGGTGTCGCTGTTCACGGGTATTTTTGCGATGGCCCGCACCGTGGGTTGGATCGCTCAGTGGAAGGAAATGATCTCCGATCCCGAGCAGAAAATTGGCCGTCCACGCCAGCTGTTTGTCGGTGCAGAGCGACGCGACGTACCGCCTCTGGCCAAGCGCTGATCAGCGTACTTGTGTTGAGTATCAGAGCGGGCAGTTGCCCGCTTTTTTTTGTCGAAAGCACGGCATGGCGCGCCGGGTAATACATAAAATCTCCTGCGCAGCCTGCTGCTTTCCGTGGTGATTGTGTTAACCTTCGGTGTCGCTCGCACGCTGGGCGTGCGGGCGATTCGAAACGTCCTTCCCGCAATTTTTTGCAAACCGTAACGCGGTGTGGCCGCAGTGCGGAGGGTTGATTAACCCGCTTTTTACTTCGCGAAGCGCGAAGAAAGGTGAGCAGCGATGATGCAGCAATATTTCTCCAACTCCTATCTGTTTGGAGGCAATGCCCCGTACGTGGAAGAATTGTACGAGGCCTATCTTCTTAATCCCGGCGCAGTACCTGATAACTGGCGAACTTACTTCGACGCCATGCAGCATGTGCCTGCGGTTGATGGCTCTGACCGACCCGATGTGCCGCATGCCAGCGTAGTCGCCTCGTTTGCCGAGCGCGCCAAACGCGGCCCGATCCGCACCGTGAGTGCCTCTGCCGATGCAGAGATGGGCCGCAAGCGCGTCGCCGTGACGCAGCTGATCGCTGCCTACCGTTTCTTGGGTACGCAATGGGCCAATCTCGACCCGCTACAGCGCCAGGAGCGCCCCAATATTCCCGAGCTCGAGCCGCCGTTTTACGGATTCAGCGACGCCGATCTCGACACGGTTTTTAATATCAGCAATACCTATTTCGGCCCCGAGACAGCCTCGCTGCGCGACCTGTTGCAGGCCTTGCGTGATACTTATTGCCGCTCGATCGGTGCCGAATTTCAGTACATGACCGATCCGGCGCAGAAGCGCTGGATGCAAGAAAAACTCGAATCGACCCGCGCTGCGGGCGCCTTCAGCGCAGAGCAGAAACAGCACATTCTTGATCGCATTACCGCCGCCGAGGGCTTGGAGCGCTACCTGCACACCAAGTATGTTGGCCAGAAGCGATTCTCGCTCGAAGGCGGTGAGAGTTTTATTGCCTCGCTCGATACACTGATTCAGCGCGCCGGTAGCCAGGGTGTGCAAGAGATTGTGATCGGCATGGCGCATCGCGGCCGTCTGAATGTATTGGTCAATATTCTCGGCAAGATGCCGCATGATTTGTTCGCGGAGTTCGAGGGCAAGCACGCCGATGATTTACCGGCGGGTGATGTGAAGTACCACCAAGGTTTTTCATCTGATGTGTCGACCCCGGGCGGCCCGGTGCATTTGTCGCTGGCGTTCAACCCCTCTCACCTTGAGATCGTGAATCCGGTGGTGGAGGGTTCGGCCAAGGCGCGTATGGACAGGCGCGGTGATAAAGAGGGCAAGGAAGTACTTCCGGTACAAGTGCATGGCGATGCTGCATTCGCCGGTCAGGGCGTTGTCATGGAGACGCTCAACCTTGCGCAAACGCGTGGCTACGGCACCGGCGGTACCGTACATATTGTCATTAACAACCAGATTGGTTTTACGACGTCTGATCCGCGTGATTCACGTTCAACCTTGTACTGCTCGGATGTGGTCAAGATGATCGAAGCACCTGTGCTGCATGTGAATGGTGATGATCCCGAGGCGGTGGTGTTCGCTACGCAAATCGCACTCGATTTCCGTATGCAGTTTCATAAAGATGTGGTGGTCGATATTGTCTGCTTCCGTAAGCTTGGTCATAACGAGCAAGATACGCCTGCGCTGACACAGCCGCTGATGTACAAAAAAATCGCGCAGCACCCGGGCACGCGCAAGCTGTACGCTGACAAACTCGCTGCCCAAGGGGTGATTCCGTCCGATGGCGGCGATCAGATGGTGAAGGACTACCGTCAGGCGATGGATGAGGGCAAGCAAACGGTTGACCCGGTAATCTCCAACTACAAAAACAAGTTTGCAGTTGACTGGTTGCCTTTCCTGAATCGCAAATGGACGGATGCCGCTGATACCTCGGTACCCGCAACTGAGTTGAAGCGACTGTCGGAGCGCATCACTACCGTTCCCGATAATTTCAAGTTGCACCCGCTGGTAGAAAAAGTGTTGGCTGATCGCGCCGCAATGGGTCGGGGCGAGATTAATCTTGACTGGGGCATGGGCGAGCATCTGGCGTTTGCTTCGCTGGTGTCATCGGGCTACGCGGTGCGTATTACCGGTCAAGACGCAGGTCGCGGCACCTTCACGCACCGGCACTCGGTGCTGCATGATCAGAACCGCGAGAAATGGGATGCAGGTAATTACATCCCGTTACAGCACGTCTCTGATCAGCAGGCGCCGTTTACAGTGATCGATTCAGTGCTGTCGGAAGAAGCGGTGCTGGGCTTTGAGTACGGCTACTCTACTGCCGAGCCGAATACGCTCACAATCTGGGAAGCGCAGTTTGGTGATTTCGCCAATGGCGCGCAGGTAGTGATTGATCAGTTCATCAGCTCTGGTGAAGTGAAGTGGGGCCGTGC
>VERA01000134.1 GCA_018882935.1 Burkholderiaceae bacterium
GCATCCTGCCGGCCTTGCCCCTGTGCCGGACGCGGCGGCAGTGTCTCGGCCACAGCAAGCCCCGCCAACATGAAGGTAGCCAGCAAGGTGAGCGTTAAGAGCCGTTTGTTCATCAATACTGATCGGTCCAGGAGGTGATACCCCTTAAAGCCCTCTAGTGTACTTTTTCGCGCAGGTCATCGGTGCTGAGCCTGCGCGAAGTTTGTAAGGCATTGTAATAGCCGTCGCCGCCAAAACCTGCCCCGTGAATTCGACGTTAACATAGCGCCATGAGCCAGACCCACCCGGTCACACCCATCTTGTCCAAGCGCAGTCCCGGCAACCAGGCACGGATTCTGGTGGTCGATGATGATGCCCGACTGCGTGACTTGCTCAAACGCTTCCTCAGCGAGAGCGGCTTCGCGGTGGTGGTCGCTGCCAGTGCAGTCGAGATGAACCGCTTTTGGCTGCGCGAGCGCTTTGATTTATTGGTACTCGACCTGATGCTGCCGGGTGAGGACGGCATATCGATCTGCCAGCGGCTGCGTAACGGCGGCGACCAAACGCCGATCATCATGCTAACCGCCAAAGGCGACGATGGCGACCGCATCGCCGGGCTGGATGCGGGTGCTGATGACTACCTGCCTAAGCCATTCAATCCACGTGAGCTGCTGGCCCGTATCTCTGCCGTGCTGCGTCGCGCACTACCTGATGATCTACCCGGCGCACCCTCAGATAAGCCGGAGACCTATGTGTTCGGTGAGTTCAGCTTCGACCTGGAAAAACGTACGCTCACCAGGCAAGGTGAGCTGGTACCGCTAACGAGCGGGGAATTCTCGGTGTTGAAGGTGCTCGCACGTCACGCGCGACAACCGCTCTCGCGCGAAAAGCTGATGGAGCTGGCGCGTGGCCGCGAGTACGAGGTATTCGATCGCAGTCTCGATGTTCAGATTTCTCGTCTACGCAAACTGATCGAACCTGATCCCTCTACCCCGCGCTTCATCCAGACCGTGTGGGGTCTGGGTTACGTATTCATCCCCGACGGTATAAAAGCCTGAAGCTATGCCCATGCAAGAGCGTAGCTGGCTAAGAAGTGGGCTGCTGTGGCGGACTTTCTTACTACTCGCCTTTTTGATTGCGGTGAGTATGGCCGCGTGGGTGGCAAGCTTTCGGGTAGTTGAGCGTGCTCCGCGCAGCGAGCAGATTGCAGCACAAGTAGATTCAATCGTCACGATCACCCGCGCTGCGTTGCTGCACTCGGCGCCAATGCTGCGACGTGAGTTACTGCTTGATCTCGCTACCACGCAAGGTATTCGTATCTACCCCAAAGAACTTACCGATAACATGGAAGCGCTACCGGATACCGAGTTGGTTCGTCTGGTGACGGCAAATGTACGCAAGCGGCTCGACAAGAGAACCGAGTTCGCTGGTGAGGTTAACGGCGAGGAAGGATTCTGGGTCAGTTTTTACATCGATGATGATGATTACTGGCTAATGCTTGACTCCGATCTCATTGAGGGTGCGTCGAGTATTCAATGGATAGGCTGGGCGGGCGTCACGCTACTACTCTCGCTGGTCGGTGCAGTATTCATCAGCCGCCTTATCAACCAACCACTGGCACGATTATCAACAGCGGCACGCGCGATCGCACGGGGTAAGTCACCGCCGGTACTGCCGGAGTCAGGCCCGGCAGAAATTCGTGATGCAAACCGAAGCTTCAACCAGATGGTGCAAGACTTGAAGCAAGTCGAGTCTGACCGTGCGGTGATTTTGGCGGGTATATCGCACGATCTGCGCACACCAATCGCGCGCATGCTGCTGGAAGTCGAGATGGGGTCGCTGTCGGATGAGGCCAAACGCGGCATGCAATCTGATTTAGCGCAGATGGAATCCATCATCGCGCAGTTTCTCGATTACGCACGTCCGGCGGAGCCAGGTACGCACGCGAAGTTTGATTTGTCAGCAGTAGTGAAACAAACCGTGCAGGAGGCACAGCGCAGCACCGATTCGGAGCTACATTGTGCGGTTTTAGATGATCTGTTCGTGATTGGTAATCCGGTCGAGATCGCACGCGCAGTCAGTAACTTGATCGAGAACGCACGCCGATATGGTAAATCAACATCATCGCGACAGGCCGAGATTGAGGTCTGCGCCCGAGGTGATGAAGGCGAGGTACTGATCGAGGTATCGGACAAAGGCGTGGGAATCCCCGAGTCAAAAATCCCCTACCTGCTACGCCCCTTCACTCGCATGGATAGCGCGCGCAGCCAAGCCAATGGCGCCGGCCTTGGGCTCGCGATTGTAGATCGTATCGTTCAACGACATCGCGGAAAACTGGATATAAAAAACCGCGAGGGGGGTGGCCTCGCGGTTCGTATTTGGCTGAAATCGGCCTAGGCAATCAATATCAAGCCAAGTCTTTCAACAGCGCCGCCAAAGTCTCTTGCGGCAGCTCTTCGATGTGCACAGGATAGTTTGGATGATCGCAACCCACCATCATTTGCGCGCCGCCTTTTAGCGCTGCTTTCATTTCTGCAGTGAGTTCAAAACGCACGAAATGTACTGCTGATGTTTTCTCATCGTTTTCACGATCAAGATCTTCATCAGCAATCGCATACACGCGCGGCTGACCCTCAACCTGAACGAATAAGCGGTCTTCAATGCCAATCAACTTGGCGAGCGCTGCCTTACGGTCGCTCACGTTCTGATACTCGATCAGCATGGTCGCTTTGAAGTTGCTGCCGTCCGGGCAGAGCGGGTTGTACGCATCCAGCTCGGACTGAATACCCTCATCTTCAAAAATCTTCTCGATGCGCAGCATTTCCTGAATTTGGTAGCGCAGCGTCATCTCATCTTCAAACAACAGCGTGACGTGGTTACCGAGATGAACCGTGCGCAGTTTTTTATGCTCGATCACCTGCTGACGAAACTCCGGGCGCTTCTTGGAGTAGACCTCCAGGCTCATCAAACTATCGCGTGAAATAATCATGATTAATCCTCCGTTCAAATTCCGTACGCCTTGCGCAGCAGCGACAGCGGATGCGCCATCTCAGCCGGCTTGAGGCCGTTAACTTCCATACCTTGTTCAATGTGGTGGCCGGCCAGCTGGCAGTCGGACGAGATATAGTCCGGCGCTTCGCTCGCCATCGCCTTGAACACCGGCTTACCGATTTTCATCGACATCTGGTGATATTCCTTTTTCACGCCATAGGTACCTGCGTGACCAGAGCAACGCTCAACCACGTTAACCTTGGTATCAGGAATCATCTGCAGCATATCGGCGGTTTTACGACCGACGTTTTGCACCCGTGAGTGACAGGGGATGTGATAAGACACATTACCCAGCGCGTGATTAAACTCGGTTTTCAACAAACCATCACGATTACGCGCCACAAAATACTCAAACGGATCCCACATCGCTTCTTTCACCAGCTGCGTATCTGCGCAGTCGGGGAACATCAGCGGCAGCTCTTGCTTGTACATCAAGGTGCAAGAAGGTACCGGTGTGAGAATTGCGTAGCCTTCTTTGGCCAGCTTGGCGAGTTGCGGAATGTTGATCGCCTTCTTCTCGGCCACGCCTTCCAGATCGCCCTGCTCGAGTTTCGGCATACCGCAGCACGCCTCTTTCTCGACCATCACATAGGGAATCTCGTTGTGCTCAAGCACCGCCAGCAAATCATGGCCGATGCCGGGCTCGTTGTAGTTCACATAGCAAGTGGAATAAATCGCCACCTTGCCC
>VERA01000135.1 GCA_018882935.1 Burkholderiaceae bacterium
GATCAACCCCGCGGTATCGAAGCTTTGCGTGGCGCGGCACCACCCCACGCAAACCTGGCACGGATAAGCAACCCTCCCAACCCTCTTCCATCTCATCCGATAAAGGCTCCAGCACCGGATTCAACAGCACGGTCTCGGGTACCGCCGGCGCATCCGGGTAGCGATCGTTCTTGCTGAAGCCAAAGATAACAAGTTGCAGATTGACGCCGATTTGTGGTGCAGCGAGGCCCGCGCCATTCGCAGCGTGCATGGTGTCGAACATATCGGCGATCAGGGCATGCAGCTCGGCTGTATCGAAAGCGGTGACAGGGTCGGCTACGCGCAGCAAGCGCGGGTCGCCCATTTTGAGAATTTCACGAATCGCCATTTCAACCCCGCTGCCCGAGCCAATCGGCAAACGCGGCACCTGTCTCTGCGTGTTGCAGCCCAATCTCTACGGAAGCTTGCAAGTAGCCCAGCTTGGAGCCGCAATCAAAGCGCCTGCCTTTATAGCGATACGCAAGTACGGTCTCATACTGCATCAAGGCCTCGATACCATCGGTCAGCTGAATCTCGCCACCCGCGCCTTTGCCAATCTTCTCCAGGCACGAAAAAATCCTCGGCGTCAGCACATAGCGGCCCACGACCGCAAGCGTCGACGGGGCGAGTTCGGGTGCGGGCTTCTCCACAATCGCACCGACTTTTTCCAAACGCTCACCGAACGGATCGGTACTCACAATACCGTACTGTTTGGTATGCGCACGCGGCACATCTTGCACGCCCAGCAGACTCGACTGCTCGCGCGCAAACGTGGCGGTCATTTGCGCCATCACGCCCGGCCCGTCACGCTCACCCTGCATGAAGTCATCCGCCAACAACACCGCGAAGGCATCATCACCCACAATCGGCTTTGCGCACAGCACCGCATGCCCGAGCCCGAGTGCCATCGGCTGCCGGATGTACATGCAATTCACATTTTTCGGAATAACGCTACGCACCATCTCGAGCAGTTGCTGCTTGCCTGCGCTCGCAAGCTCTGCTTCGAGCTCGTAGGCTTTATCAAAATGATCTTCAATCGCACGCTTATTACGGCCAGTGATAAAGATCATTTCCGTGATACCCGCCTCGACCGCCTCCTCCACCGCGTACTGAATCAGCGGCTTATCGACGATCGGCAGCATCTCTTTCGGCTGCGCCTTGGTCGCCGGAAGAAATCGGCTACCCAAACCAGCGACGGGAAACACTGCTTTCTTGATGGAACGACTCATGCAGGGTTCTCCAATAATTGCAGGAACGCTTTCTCATCGAGCACAGGAATGCCGAGTGATTCAGCCTTAGCCAGTTTACTACCCGCCTCCTCGCCGGCCACAACATAGCTGGTTTTTTTAGAGACCGAGCCTGATACTTTACCGCCGGCGGCTTCTATCAAAGCCTGCGCCTCGTCGCGTTTCAGGTTCGGAAGCGTACCGGTCAGCACAAATGTTTTACCAGTCAAGGGCTGCGCATCACGCTCGACGATAGATTCATCCCAATGGACACCGGCCGCACGCAGCTGCGCAATTAACTCACGGTTCAATGGATCATGAAAAAAACCGAGAATCGATTGCGCCACTACAGGGCCGACATCTTCCACCGCGAGCATCTCTTCCTCGCTGGCTGCCATGAGAGCGTCAAGCGTTCCGAAGTGTCGCGCTAAAGTTTTAGCGGTGGATTCGCCCACGTGGCGAATACCCAGTGCATAGATAAAACGCGGCAGCGTGGTTGATTTAGAGTGCGCCAGCGCATCGAGCACGTTTTGCGCTGATTTTTCTGCCATGCGATCTAACTCAGCCAACGCAATCAAACCCAGCTTGTAAAAATCCGCTGGCGTCGTGACCAGACCGCGATCGACTAATTGCTCGATCAATTGCTCGCCCAAACCTTCGATATCCATCGCACGGCGCGACACGAAATGCTGCAAGCCACCTTTACGCTGCGCGGCACATTTCAACCAACCGCCAGAGCAACGCGCAACCGCCTCATCCTCTGGCCGAACGATTACCGAGCCACACACCGGGCAGGCGGTTGGCATCTCAAACACCCGCGCGTCTGCCGGGCGACGCTCCGGCACATGCGCCACCACCTCAGGAATCACATCACCCGCACGGCGTACGATAACGTTATCGCCGATACGAATATCTTTGCGTCTGACCTCATCTTCATTATGCAGGGTGGCATTGGTGACGGTGACGCCGCCGACTGAAACAGGCGCCAGCCGCGCTACTGGTGTGATCGCACCGGTACGCCCGACTTGTACCGAGATGTCTAGCACGGTGGTAGTAGCTTCTTCCGCAGGGAATTTATGCGCCATCGCAAAGCGCGGGGCGCGCGAGACAAATCCCAAGGCCTGCTGCTGCGCGACACGATTGACTTTGTAGACCACGCCGTCAATGTCATAGTCGAGTGATGCCCGCACAGCACCGATATGGTTGAAGAATGTGAGTAAACCATCTGCACCTGGCACCACCGCACGCTCGGTGCAGACGGGTATGCCTAAGGCGCTATACCAATCGAGTAGCGCGCTATGGGTCTCGGGCAGCGCAGCGCCGTCAAGACGACCAACCCCGTAGGCAAAGAAGCGCAAGCTACGTTGGGCGGTAATACGTGAATCGAGTTGCCTCAAACTACCTGCTGCCGCATTACGCGGATTAGCGAATTCTTTCAGATCTGCCTCGCGCTGACGCTGATTCAGCCGCGCAAAATCGGCTTTAAACATCAGCACCTCGCCGCGCACATCGATCACAGCAGGCGGGTTATCTGTCATCAGCCGCAATGGAATGGCGCGTATGGTTCGAATATTTGCAGTCACATCTTCACCGGCACTACCGTCACCACGCGTTGCTGCTTGCACCAATACACCATCGACATAACGCAGATTGATCGCTAGTCCATCGAACTTCAGTTCGCAGGCGTACTCGATATCGCCTGATTGACCGAGCCCTTCACTGACGCGACGATCGAAGGCGCGGATATCGTCTTCAGAAAATCCATTATTAATCGACAGCATGGGTACGTCGTGCTGTACCTGCGCAAACTCGGGTAACGGTGCGCCACCGACGCGCTGTGTTGGCGAGTCAACGGACATGAGCTCAGGGTGTTTGATCTCAAGCTGCTGCAGCTCGATGAACAGCGCGTCGTATTCCGCATCGGGAATCGTCGGCTGATCAAGCACGTAGTAGGCGTGAGCGTGACGATTCAGCTCCTCACGCAACCACTGGATGCGTGCACGGTCGCTCTCGTGTCCGGTCGCAGCGTTCACGGCATTGAGCAGCAGTGCGGTTGGTTCAGGCGAACAAGCGTTGCGCCAGCGGCGAACCAGCCGGAATACCGGCCTGCGCCATCGCCCGATAGAAATCAGCGACTTGTTCTGCAATCGCAGCGAGTGAGGCGTCCGGCAGTGGCTGCCCCTCATCGTCGACTACCGTACCGGATAGACGATTGGCGAGTGACTTGGCAAATGCTGTCATCGCCTTGAAGCCGCCACGATCGGCAGCGACCAGGGCTACCGGCAACAACAGGGTGATCTTTTCGCTGCTGTCGTCCGACGGATTCGCATTCACGTTCACCGAGAACAGCAAACCACCCTCGCCATCGGGCATGACTAACTTGCCATCAGGGCGCAGCTCCATACCCTGGCGTTGTAGTGCTGGCTTGAGGGTGGCCATGGGCCAGGGTGATGC
>VERA01000053.1 GCA_018882935.1 Burkholderiaceae bacterium
TACACGGCGCTGCCACCAAAGATGTACACGGCGCTGCCCCCAAAGATGCACATGGTGCTGCTGCGAAAGATGCACATGGTGCTGCGCCCAAAGATGCGCACGCGGCTGCTAAAGATGATCATGCTGCTGCACCGGATGCTGCCGCGAAGGAGGAAACCAAGCCCGCCGCTCGCAAGCCAAAACGTAAAAAAGCCAAGGCCGAAGCGAAAGCCAAAGTCAAAGGCCACGGCGAGGGTGAGGCTGGTGCAGATCACCAGGCAAACGCCGCGCCACCGGTACCTGCGCAGATTGCACCGACCACACGTGTGCGTACGCGCGATCGATCAGGGGCTGCCAGCGCTGTCGCTGCAGAGCAGGCATCAAGTGCGCACGACGCGCATGCAGATGCAGCAGCCAATGCCCATGGAGACAGCAAGCATGCTGATGCAACCGCTGCACCCGCTGCAGCCGAGAAAGTTGAGGCGCACGCAGCGGCCGACACCAAGCATGCCGACAGTCATTCCGCACCCGCTAAAGCAGCGCAGCATGACGCTTCCAATGTGAAAGCTGCGGATACACATCAGGCCGATGCATCGCATGCTGCCGCGCTGCCTGCCGTACCCGCGAGTATCGAGCCAACCCAACGTCAGCGCGTGAAGTCACCGACTGCTGCCAGCACAGCGTCACCTGCGGCTGCTGCACACGCCGATGCGCATGATGATCACCACACGCCTGATACACATGGCCAGCCGGCCAAGAGCGCGCCGGCAGCGAAACACGCCGCCAAACAGGGTGATGGCCATGACGCGCACCATGACGCCAAGCACGACACCAAGCACGACACTGCACATGCCAAAGGAACTGATGCGCAGGCAACAAGCGCATCCGCCGGCGACGAATGCAATCCGCCGCTCAAGGCAGAAATTGCGTCCTTGTTTGATCGCTGGAATGCATCATTGCGCACCGGCGATCCGAGAAAAGTGGTCGCCAATTACGCCCCGGATTCGGTGCTGCTACCCACCGTATCAAATCGTGCCCGATTCACGATCGCTGAAAAGGAAGACTACTTTGTGCACTTCCTGCAGCGTCGCCCGCAAGGTTACATCGACGATCGCATTATCGATGTCGATTGCAATAGCGCCACCGACGCCGGCTTGTACACCTTCCGTTTCTCGGACGGTAGCTCGGTAAAAGCACGCTACTCATTCTCTTACAAGAAAATCAACGGCCAGTGGTTGATCACCAGCCATCACTCATCGGGTATGCCTGAGAAGCCCGAGGCGCCTGCTACTGCACACGCCGACTCACATGCCGCGCCTAAGTCGAGCGATTCGGGTGGCTCGACCAAGGGCTGGGTGCGATTCCCGTAATTGCAAACAGCGATGATTTTCGATCAACTCATACGCTCGGTATCGGACTCGGTACGTCCGTCGAGCGCCGTCAAGGCGAGGGCAGCATGAAACACCTGACCCGTTACCTGAGCAGCGTACTGCTGGTACTCAGTATCGCTATACCGCTGCCGCTGTGGGCCGCGATGGAGCCGATCGAGACCAATAACCCGGATATTGTGGTCAAGCGCGTGTTTTGCGTCGACTACAACGTAGGCGGAATTTTGGTGAACAAAAGTAATCGACCCTTCCGTGGTCGTTTAAAGCTGGCGGTACGCGATGAGGAAGGTGACATTGTCGGCCGCCACAGCATCCGGCTACGTGCCTTGCCTGAAAATGGCACCCGCTTCGATATGTATTACATCAACACGCTTTACTGCGCCCGCCAAACACTCGAGTTCAGTGTCGAGTAATTCCCGCGCCACGCGCGCTGTACCCTTCAATGCCAGACGCGCATTGATTTTGCTGTCACCGGTGAAAATTATGCGCTGCAAACAGCATTAATCGCTGCTGCAGAATGCTGATTGGAGATTTTCTGAAAGCGATTCGGGGGTATTGAACGCTTTTTTTGAAAATAATTTGTGACAATTCGGCAAAGATTGTTTATCTTACGGGCAAAATCATTATTCAACCCGGCGCGCAGTGATCGTTTTGATCGATTGGGCGCGAACCGGTAGCAGCCTATGCCGCTGATGAAATGTAAAGCCGACAGGGTCGCGCATGCCGTTTGATCACTGCGCCGAATGCCGTCGATGCTGTTATATCGAGCAGGGTTATCCCTCCCTCGAGATATCACTGACCTCGAAAGAAGAACAAAAATTTGGCAGCATTTGCATCGAGACCAATTGCCCGCACCTTGGTGCCACGGGTTGCACGCTTGGCGAAGAAAAGCCATTCAGTTGCAAGCTGTACCCGCTGTCCTACGACCCTGGTCGCAAACAGATTTACTACGACACCGATTGCCCGCTCATGCCGGAATACATCCGGCAGCTCAAGGATGAGCAAAGCGAGGCGTCGAGCCACCTGGCCCGCTGTAAACAAGAAATCGCCAGACTGGAAAAATCGGATTCGGCTTTTCTGAAAGGTAATTTCGACATCGATAGCGATTATTTCGAGTTGAAACGCCTGCCGGTACCAAGTCATGTGAAGGGAGGAAGACGATGAATGGATCTCTGGTTCACCTATACCAGACCCAACGATCGAAACGCGCACTGGACGTCCATCGAGTCGGTCACCAGAGCTGGACCACCGACAACTTGTACGTTGAGAGCTACCACGAGGAGATTTTGTACTACACCTCGCGCTGGGATGCTCTGTGCCCGTATATCGAGGTCAATGAAGAAATGATCGCAAAGGCGCCGCGCCCCTTTGTCGTTTATGCAATTCCACCGGACAGTCGCTTTGGCGTGCCGATCAACGACAAATACGGCATGGTAGACACCGCCTCGGAAGCGTTCTGGAACGATGAGCGCCGCGCAAGGAAATTCCGCGAGTTTGACAAGCAGTACAAGGAGTTTACTTACTCGGAGCAGGTCATCCCGGGCAAAGATCTCAACTTCGACGACATGATCGAATTGGGCGGTGATCACTTTGAGAAGTACTGGATCGACGACCGCGAAGTTGAGGGCTTTGTCGATTACGTACAAGACCTTGACGTGCTGGTACTGCAAATGCACGCGCCGGATGGCACCCTGGTGCTGACCGATGTGTCGATTGTCTTACCCAAGTACGATCAGCTGTACGGCAGCTTCTGCCAGTGGAATCGCGACTTCAAGAACAAGTCGCCGGGCAACTACGCCTGTCTGCTGGCGTCGCGCTGGGCAGCCAAGCATGGGCTGCGCTGGTATAACCTGGGCCCGGTCGATGATTACGGCTACAAATCATTATTCGTGACTGACTACGAGCCAATTTACGCGATGGCACTGGTCGATCCCGAGCATCCACTGGCCACCGATCCAACCTCGCCGCTGAAAATTGATTTCCGGCCTGAGGATTTGAACCGGGTTTATCGCAACGAAGAAGCGCTGAGCGACTGCGCCGCCTGATTTTTCAGGCGCTGCCGCCGCTCGGCGGGTCATGCGGTAGTTCAACTGGCCCGTCGTCGGCGGCGAGTTCTTTGTCGCCGAAAACATGCTCGTCACCGAAGCTGAGGTCGTAATCGATCGTCAGCTCTTCCCCGCGCGTGATGTCGCGCAGCGCCTCGAGCACCTCCTGCTTGTTGAAGAACAGATTCGGTGTCTTCGAGTGATTCAAGTAAACCGAGATATTGACCGCATTCATGCCGATCTCGGGCACAAACACGCGCCCGCTCTCTATCAGGCAAAAATCAGCTAAATGTTTACGCACGCTACTGGGAATCTCTTTCAGTTCGGCGCGCGAAAACTTCTTTTCCTTGCGCGACGCCATACTCTGCAGCGGTTGCGTGCCCTTGGGTATATCGCGCAAAGCGAATACACCCACGCCATGGATCGTTGATACCCCAAGCTTGCAATACACCTCATGTTTCAAGTGCTGGTGTAGCCGCTGCTTCAAGTTACCGCGTTGCTCGGGTGCGTCTTCGCTGGCAGCGCTGGTGTCGGCCCCCGGGGGGGCGGATAGGTTGTCGTGCTTCATGCTTTTGGCCGTTGATGGAAGGCGCCATTACAGGTTTGCCGAAGCGCCGAATTGTGCCACCAAACAAGCCCGCCACCTAGCGCGGCGCAGCTCATGGGGTGAATTTCGGCTGACAAGAACGGCTTGATCGAGCGCCAGGGCTCAAGCAGGTACCGCATTAATCCGCGACCTTACCATTGCAATATGCTCGCGCAGCACATACTGCTGATCAGCAAAGGCAAGCGGCAGCTGCAGGTCGTTGACCGAGTCCTCAATACCTTCCAGCTGCCTGATCAATTCGCTGCGCTCGGCCTGATCCGGGTTGGCGAGCATGGCGCGTTCCAGCGTCATCAGCGCACCGTACCAGCGGTAAATGCGCGACCGCATGCGCCACTGATAGAGCGGGGCTACCATGCGGGTGGCTGGCACCACCACAATCAGCAGCGGGAGTAGCACGATGGCGATTCTGTCCACCAGACTTGCCAGCCAAAATGGCAAGCGTTTATACAGAAACGGCGCGCCCGAGGTGTAGTAGCGCTTTGCCTCTTCGCTAATCGGAATATCGTGTTCTATCGGCGATGGAAACTCCCCCGCCTTTCGATACATACCCGCCTTGCCGTGTACTTCGCGCGCGGCCGCAATGAGCAGATCGGAGATCGCCGGATGTAATCCTTCACGTGCGATCAGCTCGACCGGCGTGCCAAACAATTGAATATCATGCGGTGGCAGGTTGCGCCCCAAATCAAAGCTTCCTTCGGGTGCAACCAATCGCGCTAAAAATTGTAGTCGGCGCTGATACCCGTCGGCTTGGTGAAAGCTCATCATCCTGATGCCTGGTTTTTTCACCAGCTCGCGTACCTTCCTGCCGCGCAGCTGCTCACCGGTGACGAATACTGCATCGATCTTGCGTGCTAATAATGCGGCGATTGCGTCGTCGCTATCGAGCTCCAGTAGTTTGGCACTTTTCTTGTCCATGCCATTCTCGGCCAGCATCTTGTTGGCGACCACCGCAGTGCCACTGCCGTCGGGACCAATCGCAATCCGTTTGCCTTTCAGCTGCGTGAGCCGGTCGATGCGCTGCTCACCGCGATAAAACACCATGATCGGCTGCACATAGATCGTGCCGAGCGACACCAACCCGGGTGCTTGATCATCGTCCGCCAAGCCGGTCTGCACAAAGCCGACGTCTACGGTTTGGGCAGGATCGAGCAGACGTTGAAGATTTTCTACCGAGCCATCGGTCTCCTTTACCTCGACTCGGATACCGTGAGTACCGATAATTTTTGCGTAGCGCTGAGCGGTAGTATGGAAGCTGCCATCTGCCGGGCCGGCTAGCAGTACGACACGATCGGGCGGTGCCGGTCTGATCAGCTTTACAGTCAGCCAACCCAGCACGGTGGTGACCGCCAGGATCGGCAGTAGTACCATCATCAGATCGCGCCAGGAGATCGTGCTCAGCCTCACCAGCGGCTGCTTCAGGTAACGTTTGACGGTTTCGGGTCGAGGGGCTTGCATTGGTAGGGGTGTTACGGCTGTGACGGAATGAAATCGACCTCGCCATGATAGACCAGCTATGATCGAACGATGAGCACTGCCAAGACAGTTAAACCGCCCGCAGGCAGCACCTCTGTGCTGGATAAGGCGCTCGCGTTCCGCGGCCGCCATGGCGCCGAGCGGCCGATTGCGCCCGAGGCAGGCATGCACTGCATTCTCAATCCGGCCGACGTCGCGCAGATGTTGCAAGAAGCTGGCGAGTCTGACCCGTTTTTGCTCGCCGCTGCGATGCTGCATGATCTATTACAGTTTGGCTCCGTCACCGAAACCGATATTGCGTCGGTGTTTGGGAGCGAGGTCGGCTGTATCGTGGCCGAGGTGACCGACAACCCGCGTCTTTCGCGCAGCACCCGCAAGGCGCTTCGGATCACCATCGCTCCCAAGATGTCGCGACGCGCAAAATTACTCAAACTAGCGCAGCTGGTCGCTAGCGTGCGTAATTTGGCGACCCCAACCCCGCCATCGCCGTGGGATGAAAAGCAGCGCATTGATTTTTTCGATTGGGTAGAAAAATTCTCTGCGGCGACCGGCGTTCAGAATCCCACCCTGCAAGCGATCATGCTGGCCGAATTAGAGCGCGCCCGTCTGGAAACTACGGCGTCGGGCCGCTAACGGCTTCAGCCCTACCTGGTTGGCACGTAAATCAAGCAGCCGTTGATCGTTGCTTCGCATTGAAAACAAAAACAATCAGTAATTGCGCGATTCTGCTGTTGACCAGAGCACAGAAACAATCAACACTGCACGCCTGCATCACATTTGAACATTTAATTAATAAATAAATAACCCAGCCCGGCAGCCAGACCGGAGCGGGAGAGCGGGCAGAGGAGGGCATGGGCGATTACACCAATATGTCGGCGTACTACGACTTGATCATGACGTCCGGCTATTACGATTACCAAAAGATCGTCGATAACATTGTCAGCCACGGCGACTTTGACAAAGTATTGGAACTTGGTTGTGGTACTGGCTTGATTTTGCAGGAGCTGGTCACTCGCCATCCTGCTATTCCAAAAATCACCGGTATCGATCTGACGTCGGCGATGCTGAACATTGCATCGGAACGTCTGAACCCCTATCCGAATATTTCATTGCAGCGGCAAAACGTCACGCAGTTTGATCTTGAGACTACCTACGATCTCGCGTTTTCTTATGGCGGAGTTTGGTATTTCGTGGTCGACGGTGACAACGAGCCGTTCATGGTCAGTCACTTGCCTGAGCACGAAGATAACCGCCGCGGCATAGAACGCGTGGCCGGTCATGTGCATAGTGGTGGTCGGTTACTGCTGGGTATTCAAGGCCCTCATTATGACTACCAGCGTCCGATAAAAAATGGCTATGTCTATTCGCAAAAAATCGAACCTGCTGATCATGGTTTTACCAAGCACTACTATCTGACTGATCACGACGAGACGCTCATGGCGCAAACCATTCGTTACCGTGTCTACCCGCTTGATGAGGCACTCGAGCTGCTGTCAGATAATGGTTTCCAGTTTGATCGTCAAACCGGCATCGGCTCGCACTTTTTCGAATTTCATAAAACATGACGCAGTCGCTTCTGTTCATCGGTATCGGCAATATGGGTCGGCCGATGGCCGTGAATCTTGCACGCCATGGCTATGCGCTGTCAGTGCATGACGCGCGGCCCGGGCTACCAGATGAGCTGGCAGGTTTGGGTGCGCAGTGGTGTGATGATCCTGTCGATGCAGCGTCTCAGGCTGATATCGTGCTGCTGTCGCTGCCTGGGCCACCACAGGTACGCGATGTTTTACTCAGTGAGCGCGGCGTACTGCATGCAATGCGCGCAGGTAGCGTATTAATCGATACCTCTACCAGCTCAACCGAACTGGCGCATGACATCGCTGCTATTGCAGCACAACGTGGCGTAGATTATCTCGAAGCACCCGTCACCAATGCGATTGATGGTGCGGCTGAGGGAAGACTCACCATCTTTGTTGGCGGTGAAGCTGACGTATTTGCGCGTTGGCGTCATGTGCTGGATGTACTTGGTAATCGGGTACTGCATGTCGGCCCGCATGGTAATGGCGCCACCATCAAGCTGATGACCAACCTCATGTGGTTCGTGAACGCAGCCGCGATTGGCGAGGCTTTGATGTTGGGTGCAAAAGCCGGTGTGCCGTTAGAGGTGGTGCGCGAGGCTTTGATGCATAGTGCAGGTAACAGCTGGGTGGTTGAGCATGATATTCCGTCTATTTTTGCGGGCCACTACGACCCCAGCTTTTCACTCGCTTTGTGCTGCAAGGATTTATCACTGGTGAATCAGATTGCCGAGCAGCAGGGTTATACCCTTACGATGGGGCGCCATGCGCAGGCCGTGTTCGAGCGTGCCCGTCAGGTCTATGGCGACGATGCTGCTGAACTTCATGTCGTGCGCCTGCTCGAGCAGCAAGTGGGTTTGTACTTGCGGCCACCGCACGGGCAGACGGGTGGTGACGAAAAGGCCGCCTGACATGCGTCGTCAACCGGAATTAATGCGCGAAGCCCATCTGCACATGCCGCAAGGCGTTGCAGAGAACTACCGCTACTGGGGTGACGATAAAACCGTTTTCGTCGCAAGCGCAAAAGGTTGTCGGCTGACGGACTGCGACGGCAAGCAGTATGTCGATTTCCGGCTCGGCTACGGCCCGATTATTCTCGGCTACAGAGATGAGCGAGTCGACGCCGCCGTCGTCGAGCAAATTACACAGCGCGGCACCTTGTCGGGCTTTGCTACTGAACTCGATACCGAGGTTGTGCAGCAGGTTAAGACACTTTGCCCGAACGTGCAGAAAATGCGTTTTGCGAATTCCGGTACCGAAGCCGTAATGGGCGCAGTGCGGACTGCACGCGGCTTCACCGGGCGTGATCGTGTTGCCATTGTCGAAGGCGCGTTTCACGGGCTGTACGACGAGATGATGTGGAAGTCGGACATCGAAGCCTGGGATCCGGCCAG
Source organism: Burkholderiaceae bacterium (assembly GCA_018882935.1). Lineage (GTDB taxonomy): Bacteria > Pseudomonadota > Gammaproteobacteria > Burkholderiales > Burkholderiaceae_D > Pernthalerella. The sequence goes on from VERA01000053.1 coordinate 8,464, forward strand.
CGGTACTCAGCCCGAAGTGATTCCCTTCGGCGCGGGTATACCGCAACGCGCACGCGAGCTACTCGATCTGATACAGATGAATGATGACGAGGGTTTGGAGCGGCTATTTCAAACCCGTGGCGAGCAACTCGCCTGTGTCATTCTCGAACCCATCATTGGTAACGCCGGCAGTATCTCTGCCACGCCCGCATGGTTGGCCCGACTGCGAGAGCTTTGTACGCAGTACGGTACCTTGCTGTTGATTGATGAAGTTAAGACTGGGTTCAGGGTTGCCGCTGGTGGTGCGCAGCAACTCTATGGCATTTATGCAGATTTATCTACCTATGCCAAGGCAATGGGTAACGGCTACCCGGTTGCAGGCTTTGGTGGTCGCGCGGATATTATGGATAAAGTCGGTTCGCATCGCGGCGGTGTTGTGCATGGTGGTACCTATACCGCCAACCTCATTGCGCTGTCCGGCGCACATGCGACGCTATCGATTCTGACCAACACCGACGCACTGAAAACAATAAACGAAGCTGGAGAAAAAATTCAGGCAGCGCTCGGTAGAGTATTTACTGCCGCTGGCATCGCGCATGCCTTTGCCGGACCGCCGGCGATGTTCGGTGTGCATTTCACTGAAACCGTCCCTACCAGCTACCGCGACTGGCGCAAGACCGATAGCCGCTTGTATCGCGATTTCGCCTGGAACTTGATTGACCGCGGCATTATGCTCGAACCTGACTCACGCGAGCCATGGTTTCTGTGCGAGGCGCATCACGATGTTGATATCGGGTGGCTGGAAGCAATGGCGACCGAGGCGCTGGCGGATGCGATGCAATCGCATCATTGATATTTTGTTTGTCTCGTTGACGGGTCAGACAGCAAGCAGGGTACCGCTGCCTTAGCTTGTCCGTCCGAATCCCAGGCAGTTACCCGACCCCAACGCACATCTAGTTGCCTTCTTTCCTCGGGGTGTGGCGAGATATCGAGCCGAGTTGTGCCATTTTCAGTAAAGATCTTGCTGGAATAGCAAAAAATTGCTCTAATGGCAAACTTGATTGTAACTAAAATTTAGTTACGTAAGGCGCTGATTTCCTATATCCTTCCAGTGAAACACGAAAAGATCCTAAGTAGGTTGGTCACAAAGCCACCGCCAGCAAATTTCAAATGGCTGGAGCTCGTTTCAGTTCTACGGCACCTTGGCTTTGATCTGCTGACTGGTAGTGGTTCACGACGGAAGTTTTTTCATCGCGATAAAAACATACTGATTATTTGCCATCAACCTCACCCATCACCTAACGTTGACAAGGGGTGCTTGGTCGATGTCGTAAACACGTTGAGAGATCACGGACTTTTGAAAAAATGAATGTTCTTACATACAAAAATTACGAGGGCTCTGCTGAGCTAGATATGGATCGGATGACCTGCCGGGGGAAAATATTATTCATTGAAGATCTTGTTACCTACGAAGCCGAGTCTCCCTCTGAACTGCAAGCAGAATTCGAGGCCGCGGTAGATGACTATATCGAGACTTGCAGGCAACTTAATCGAGAACCCAAAAAGCCGCTAAAAGGTTTGTTTAATGTTAGGGTCCCACCTGATTTACACAAACAACTACACATACGCTCGATGCTAGATCAGTGTACGCTCAACGAGACCGTGGTCAAGGCGAGTCAGGCGTGGGTTTCCAATAAAGTTGTTCAAAATCATCAAGACAAATAACTTACCGCAGTCAGTTTGACCGAGTCAGACTCAATGCCGTACTTCATCCAGCAACCCTTGCTTGCGGATGAAAGAGACCACCTGATCAACTCCGTCACCTTTTCTTAGATTGGTAAAAATAAATGGCCGATCACCACGCTGTTTTTTAGCGTCTGCTGCCATGATCTCCAGGTTGGCGCCGACATGCGGAGCCAAGTCGGTTTTATTAATAATTAGTAGATCCGACCGTGTAATGCCGGGGCCGCCTTTGCGGGGAATTTTCTCGCCACCCGCAACATCAATCACATAAATCGTCAAGTCGGAAAGCTCGGGGCTGAAAGTGGCGGCGAGATTGTCGCCACCTGACTCAACCAGAATAAGATCAAGATCAGGAAAATCGGCGCTCATGCGCGCGATCGCTTCCAAGTTAATTGAGGCGTCTTCACGAATTGCCGTGTGCGGGCAGCCGCCGGTTTCCACGCCCATCAGCCGCTCCGCCGGAAGTGCATCGGCGCGCAGTAAAATCTCCATATCCTCTTTGGTATAAATATCATTGGTAATGACAGCCATCTCATAATGGCCGCGCATCTGCTTGCACAGCATCTCGCACAGAGCGGTCTTGCCCGAGCCCACCGGGCCGCCGATACCAACGCGTAGGGGATTTGAAATATTCATAAAATTCTCTGTGAGTAAGTACACCTGTTAGGAGCGATACAGCCGAGAGTACTGTACCTCATGCTGCATTGAAAGCAGTGATAAGCCCGGCGTCCAGTTCGATAAGGCATCATCGGCAAGTTGTTGAGCCACCTGCGCGGCACATGCAATTGATTCCCCAAGCGAGAGCAGCAAACGCTGACCCGCCACTTGACCAAGCGGCACTGATTTTACGCACGCCAGAACCTGATTCTCCGCCCAAGAGAACAGCATGCCGAGTAGCGCTTCATCATCATCAACCCCAAAAGCAACTGTCGCTGCTGCGAGTGCTGTAGGGTACGGAAGCTCGGAGAGCGGCGGCAGTAAATCGGTGAGCGCTGTTTGATCGGGTACTAGCTCAGGTAGTAACTTTCCGAGCGAGTAGCCCATTTGTAGCGTTTCTGCCCGAAACTCTGCGCTATCGCGCGAGGCGATAAAAAAATCTGTCCAGTACTGCACTTTCTGTGCGTCGCGCTCGGTGAAGGCAGTTATCAGGCGCAATGTAATCGGCGCCTCGAAACGCGCCACGACCTGATCCAGCATCTGAATGATCCAGTCTCGCGCCGTTAATTCGTCGCAGACCAAACCAGCGTGCATAGCTGCCTCTAATCCCTGCGAATAGCTGTAGGCGCCTACAGGTAATGAGGGGCTGCAAAGCTGCAGCAGGTGCAGTAATGGCGTAGCAGCACGTGGTGCAGAAATAGTCACTGACTATCACCTGGACGGTGAATTTTCTGGCGAACCGGAATAGGCGCGAGTGCGTGATGATGATGGTGGTGATGATGTCCGTGATCGCCATGGTGATGATGTCCACCGCCATAGGCTCCGGCTTCCGGCTCGAACGGTGCGCGTTCCTCTTGTACCGTCGCGCCCAAGCCCGTCAGCATCTCGCGCAGTACAGCATCTTTTCGGATGCGCAGAAACCCATCTCCCACTTGCGCTTGCGTGTGCCGATTCCCTAAATGAAAAGCACAACGCAGCAGCGCATTGGGCGACTCGCAGCTTACGCGATAGGTGGCTTCATCGGCAGCACGAATACGAACCACGCGACCATCATCGCCTTTCAGTAAATCACCATCACGAAGTACGGTGCCGCGCACAGTAAATACGGCAACTTCCTCGCCAGAGGTGAGGGCGGCGCGCTGACGACTTTTTTCTCGAAGCTCGTAGGGAAGCACCAGCTCACCGTCGATACTGTCGGCGCTATCTATTTTGGTATGAAGGGTCAGCATGGTTAAAGAGTTATCGCTAGAAAAGTTCAAAACAGAAAATACCGCTGCGCCATCGGTAAAACTGTCGCAGGTTCGCATACCAGCAGCTGCCCGTCAGCACGAACCTCATACGTCTCAGCATCAACTTCCATTACCGGCGTGTAGCTGTTATGAATCATGTCAGCCTTACGCAGATGACGCATGCCTTTCACACCCTCAACGGATTTATTCAGCTTCAGTTTCTCTGCCACCCCCGCTTTCAGTGCAGCTTGCGAGACAAAGGTAAATGAGGTTTTGAGTCCACCACCATAAGCACCAAACATCAAGCGATAGTGCACAGGTTGCGGCGTGGGGATGGAGGCATTCGGGTCGCCCATCGGCGCCGCAGCAATCATGCCGCTTTTCAGAATCATCGCTGGCTTGACGCCGAAAAATGCCGGCTTCCAAAGCACGATGTCCGCCAACTTGCCGGTTTCGATCGAACCGACTAAGTGCGACACGCCATGCGTGATTGCCGGGTTAATGGTGTACTTTGCCACGTAGCGTTTGGCCCGAAAATTATCATTACGGTTATTGTCTTCTTTCAGGGCCCCGCGCTGCACTTTCATTTTGTGCGCAGTCTGCCAAGTCCGCATGATGACTTCGCCGACACGACCCATCGCCTGCGAGTCAGATGACATCATCGAGATCGCACCCAAATCATGCAAAATATCTTCTGCCGCAATAGTTTCGCGTCGAATACGCGATTCTGCGAACGCAATATCTTCGGTAATCGCCGGGTCGAGATGGTGGCACACCATCAGCATATCGAGGTGCTCATCCAAGGTGTTGACGGTATAGGGGCGTGTTGGGTTCGTGGAGGAAGGCAGCACATTACGCTGCCCCACAGCCGCAATAATGTCGGGCGCATGCCCACCGCCTGCGCCCTCGGTGTGAAAGGTATGAATCGTTCTGTCTTTGAAGGCCGCGAGTGTATGTTCCAGAAAACCGCCTTCGTTCAAAGTGTCGGTGTGAATCGCTACCTGAATATCCATTTTGTCGGCAACTGATAAGCAGTTATCGATGGCCGCCGGCGTAGTGCCCCAGTCTTCATGCAGTTTCAAGCCAATAGCGCCAGCGCGAATTTGCTCTTCGAGCGGCAGCGGCAAGCTCACATTGCCTTTACCTAAAAATCCCAAATTCATCGGGAATGCGTCAGCGGCGCTCAGCATGGAATGAATATGCCAAGGCCCCGGCGTACATGTTGTGGCGGCCGTGCCGACTGCCGGGCCAGTGCCGCCACCGATCATGGTAGTGACACCCGACATGAGTGCCTCTTCAATTTGCTGCGGGCAGATAAAATGAATATGCGTATCAATGCCGCCTGCAGTCACGATCATGCCTTCACCGGCAATAATCTCGGTGGCGCCGCCGATCGCCATCGTGACATTCGGTTGAATATCCGGATTACCGGCTTTGCCAATACCCGCAATACGTCCAGCTTTGATGCCGATATCCGCTTTGACGATACCCCAATGATCAATAATGATCGCATTGGTGATGACGGTATCCATCACATCTTTGTGTGCACGTTGTGACTGGCCCATGCCATCACGGATGACCTTGCCACCACCAAATTTCACCTCTTCGCCATAGGTCGTGTGGTCGTGCTCGATCTCGATGAATAACTCAGTATCCGCCAAGCGTAAGCGGTCACCGGTGGTGGGGCCAAACATTTCGGCATACGCCTTACGGGAGATGGTGCTCATTTGGCCGCCCCTTTTAATTTGCCCATAACCTTGCCATTAAAGCCGTATACCTTACGGTCGCCTGCAAGGTCGACTAACTCAACCGTGCGTTCTTGCCCGGGTTCGAAACGTACCGCGGTACCCGCAGCGATATTCAGTCGCATGCCATAGGCAATCGAGCGATCAAACTGCAAGGCAGGATTGGTTTCATAGAAATGAAAATGTGAGCCGACTTGAATCGGCCGATCGCCACTGTTCGCCACGGTGAGAGTCGCTGTTCTACGGCCGGCATTCAGGGTGATCTCACCTGCTTCGATTAGCATTTCACCGGGAATCATGGGTTGCTCCTGACGCTTTAACACCAATATTAAGAATCCGCTTTACGATTCAGACAAAAAACTGCCAAGACAAGTCGCTGACTATTAAAAACAGCATTTAAGGAATCGGGTTATGCACTGTCACGAGCTTGGTGCCATCAGGGAAGGTGGCTTCGACTTGCACATTCGGGATCATTTCCGGCACACCTTCCATCACATCATGACGTGTAAGCACGCTTGCGCCCTCTGACATTAATTGCGCAACTGTTTTACCGTCGCGAGCACCTTCCATGATGGCCGCCGAAATCAGCGCAACCGCTTCCGGGTAATTCAGCTTTACGCCGCGTGCTTTGCGCCGCTCTGCAAGTAAAGCGGCGGTGAAGATCAGCAACTTATCTTTTTCGCGTGGGGTCAGTTCCATCGATAGTCCTTCAACAAACAGTTACGTCATCCAAATTCTTAGTGCGTTTGACTCTCGTCCGAGCAGGGCGGGACGCAAAACCTTCCAAGCTGCCATCATCACCTGCCGTGCCACCTCACTACGGTTACCGAGGTAGCGCACCATCAGCAGCGACTTCATGTGCGTCGCCCCAAATTGTGAACCAGGCTCGGCGAGTGGAGCGATCGCTGCGCGTACTGCATCAATTAAATCTCTTTGTGTGGGCACCCCTACACACAGCAAACTTGCGCATACCGTGTGACCGGCTAAACCAAGCGGGCCATTCATCGCATCACTGTTAGCGAGCAGTGTTCCTTGCTCCAACCATAGCAGCTTACCGCCAACATGGACTGCATAGCGTTGACGCACTTTACCTTGAGAAAAACGCTCGCCAGAGGCAGTACGACCAAAGCACAGAATTTCACATCCAATGAAACGTGCGTCTGGGTGCAATGACACATCTGTTTCCAAGACGACATCGGCATGATCGAAAATAATCGTCTCTTGAGGTAGCCATTCAATTGCAGCACCCGTATGGCCGTGTAATTCAACATGCTGCCGCGAGATGCGACCGTTCGCGCGATACCACTTTGCGGCGCCGGGAGTTGAGAGCAGAGCTTGCGCTCCTCCACTCAGATTGACGTTCAGCCGCAGCCTGTCACCACCGACGATACCGCCAGGTGGGTGTACCACGATCACATGGCAGCATCGCTCACCTTCCGGGTATAGCGGCTTTTGTACCAGCAGTGGGCCGGTGTGCTCGCGGTGGGTTAGCCGCGTTGTTCCATTGTCATCGCTGAACCCCAGCGATAGGCTGGCGAGCATGCCATCGGGGGTGGAACCGGCGGTGTCCAGCTCCGAATCCATTTTTATATTTGATAACGAAAGTAAAGGTAGGTCTGTTTGACTTCCGCGCCACTATATAGCAACCAGCTTCCGCACATTTTTGTTTTTCATTTCGCTCCCCAAGCCATGATCAATGATGGCCCCGCGCTCTAATACGTAGTAATTATCGGCCAGCTCTTCTGCAAAATCGTAATACTGCTCACACAGCAGTACCGCCATATTCTCCTGGGTGGCCATCAATCGGATGACCCGACCGATATCTTTGAT
>VERA01000010.1 GCA_018882935.1 Burkholderiaceae bacterium
CTGTATATACCTGCTCATTTTTTCTCCTGCAGCACAAGCTGCGTTTGCCTGCGTATCCACTGACCTGTGCTATCGGCCACCCATTCTTCAATGTCGACGGCTTTGTCGTGAATGGCAGTCACCTTGCCCAAATCGAGTCCCAGATGAGCGCCCACACGAACGGAGTAAATCAGTTTGTCGGCTTGAATCAAGGCAATCGCTTCTTTACCTCGGCGCAGATTCCCGATCAGACGCAAGGTGTCCAAAGGCATGCTCTCTAGCGGCTCGCGTGGTCGATGAAGATCAGGCTGGGCTGCGTTATGTGCAGAACCAGATTCATTGAGTGCGAGCCGGCTAAGGTCGAACGGGTCGGTGCGATCAGATGCCTGGTACCGAAATTCTGGTGCCGGGGAGACCACAGGCACGGCGATGGGTACCGGATGGAAGCGCTGCCGAACCTCGTCCATCCATCGATGCAAATCGTCGGATTCTTGTGGTTGGCATGCGGTTATCAGCCACGGCAGCCATGAGACGAGCAGCAACGTGCGCCAAGACTGTCTCATCGTGGCCCCTGGTTTTTAGGCATGACCACAGGCGCCTTTTTAGGTTCGGATTCCGCTTGCTCCAAGTAGCGGAATGCGTGCGCCACACACTCAAAGCTGAGCACGCCTTCCCGCTGCTGGTTGATGCTAATGCGGTCAATCGTGACGATGCGGGGCATGTTGGCGATATCGCTGACAAAGCCCGCGAGTGCATGAAAAGAGCCAGATAGTCGGATCTCGATCGGTAGTTCTGCGTAATGCCGGCTAATACGCAGCTGCCCTGGCTTGAATAACTCGATTTGCAAGCCACGCAATACAGCGGCCTGACTGATCTCGGAAAGTAGTGCATCCATCTCTGCTTTACTCGGCAGTTGTCGCTGCTGACGCGAGACTTGCGCCGCCACTTCGGCTTTTTGCTTACGAAGGTGATCAAGATGCTGGGTTTGCGCCAGCTTGCGTTCAAAAGATTGCCGCAGCTGACGCTCGGCAAGCTCGCCACCCTCCATCTCATCCCACTGCGGCATCCACACCAGCCAAGCACCGGTTGCAACCACCAGCACGGCCACCACGACTGGACACAGCATGCGCGGTAACGGTGGCCATAAGCCCGGGTGTTTTCCTTCCAGGCCTTCGAATTGCGCACGCACATACTGCCAGCGCATCAGCCGGCTCACTTGGACTTCTCCTCAGCAGCGACTGGGAGCAAACGGATGCTGAACTCAAACACTTTTTTGGCGTCGCGTCCCTGACCAAGGTTGGCAGATTTGATCTCGCTAAGCTCCGGCTGCCCAAGCCAATCAGCGACCTCATCCAACCCGCGCAGGAACTCGGATACGCGCGCATTCGACTGCGCCACCCCGGACAACGCCAACGCATCAGTTTGTTTGATGGACTTGAGCGCAATACCCTGCGGTACGCGCGTGGCGAATGTATCCAACATCCGCACCGGAAAACCGCGACCCGTTTGCAATTGATCGACAGCGATCCGGCGTGCGTTGAGTGCGGCGATGTGTGTTTCCAGCTGCTTGATCTCGCCGATACTCGCATCCAGCTTTGCGTTCTCTGCTGTCAGTAATTGATTTCGTTCGATCTGCGCATTAAGAAGCCCTGCATTGACCATGAAAATCGCGAGCACCACAGACAATGCGAGCACCGCGACCAGCCCTAGTTGCCGCTGGAACTGCTGCTTGCGCTCGCGCCGAAGCGCCTCACGCCAAGGTAAAAGGTTGAGGCGGATCATGCGTCAAAACCTCGTAACGCAAGCCCGCAGGCCAAGGCGCACGCCGATGGATGTTCATGCTCACCTACGCCCACGCCCGACTTGGCAGGTAGCTGCTGCCATGGGTCAAGCGTGCTCACGCCCACCGACAGGCGCGTCGACAGAACATGCTGAAGATGGGCTGGTGCCGCACCGAGCAGATACACATGATGTAGCGCGGCTGATCCTGATGCTGTCTGTGATAGCTGATAAGCGCGGCTGAACTCCTGCGACAAAGTCTCAATAGCATCGGCCTCTTTGCGCGTCAGCGATGAACTCAGCTGCCGCTCGAATACCAATGACCCGTCTTGGATGAAGTACGCGTATACCTGCTCCGCTTCAATATGCACTATGCCGAGTAATGCATTTGGTGGTAGCTCGCTCGAGCGCAGCATCAAGCAAACTGCAGCCAGCAATGCGTTCGACTCGACATCCATGATTAGTGGCTTTAGCCCGATCGCAGTAACTAGCTCGATACGCTCGTTGATTTTCTCCTGACGCGCCGCAACCAGCAGCACATCGATGCTGTCGACCTGATGCGGGCTAGGCCCGATCACCGCAAAATCAACACCGAGCTCCTCGCGTGCTACCGGAAGCAATGCTGTTGCCTCATTTTCGATGTGCAGCTCTAATTCATCATCACCCGTGAGCGATGGCAGGGTCAGAATTTTTTTTATTACCGCGCTGGGTGGCAGCGCGAGCGCTGCATGGCGTAACTGACTACCGCTTTCGCGCAGAGCAAGATGCAGCGACTCAGCAATCTCTTCACGCATGACGACGCTACCGTCCCGAATGGCGCCCGGTGGTAGCCGACAATGCGCGTAGTGCGCGATTTGCAGTTGACGACCATGCAGGGCGAGCTCCATCACGCGTACCCCGCTATTACCGATATCAACGCCAAGCATGGGCGTCCTCGCCCGACCCCACCAGCGCCGAAACGCATGCATCCGCTGGACCTCTTTTATCTTGTCAATTTCAAAACGTGGCGCGGATCCTAGCAAGCGTTTTTTAGCGCTGTAAAGTGAGGCTGCAGCAGCGTTGTCAATTACCGACGCGGCGTCAGGCTGCGCGTGACTGCGTCCACCATATGCCGTAGATGAACTGCTCAGCCCGGGAAAGATGCATCATGGGGTGACGCTATAATGAACATTGTTGACTATCGCTGCATCATCCCTCCTGCATGACGACTCCACCCTCGGCAGACAACGCTGATCAAAATCAGCGTAGACCATGGCCCGCACCGGTGCGACTGGCGCTGAGCGTGTTCGGCTTCATGATTGGAATGTCGCTGATCGGCGCGCTGTTGCTGGTATTCATGATGATGATGGCTTACCCGAATCTGCCTGATATTGATTCGCTGGCGACCTATCAGCCAAAAATGCCGCTGCGTGTTTTTTCAGCCGATAACATGTTGATTGGCGAGTTTGGTGAAGAGCGGCGTAGCCTGGTGCGCTACAAAGATATTCCCAAGGTCATGAAACAAGCGGTTCTCGCGATTGAAGATGACCGCTTCTATGAGCACCATGGTGTCGATTACTGGGGCATCTTGCGTGCTGCTGTTCACAACGCACTCGGCGGTCGCCGGCAAGGTGCATCGACCATCACACAGCAAGTCGCGCGTAATTTCTTTTTGTCGAGCGAGCAAACGATTAAGCGCAAGCTGTATGAAGTGCTGTTGGCATGGAAAATTGAGAAGACCCTGACCAAAGATCAGATTCTTGAGCTGTACATGAATCAGATTTACCTGGGCCAGCGCGCTTATGGATTTGCATCGGCAGCACAAATTTATTTTGGCAAGAAACTGGGCGATATCAGTGTGGCTGAGGCAGCGATGCTGGCCGGGCTACCCAAAGCCCCCTCGGCGAATAATCCCGTGGTTAACCCCAAGCGTGCGAAAGCACGTCAGCTATACATCTTGCAGCGCATGCATGATCTTGGCTACATCACAACACCGCAGTATGAACAGGCGCGTGATGAGCAGCTGAAAATCAAGATGGACAGCAATGACTTCGGCGTGCACGCCGAGTACGTTGCAGAGATGGCGCGGCAGATGGTCTACGATCAGTACAAGGAAGATGCCTACACGCGCGGGCTGAATGTTTTCACTACGATTACCAAAGCAGATCAAGACGCTGCCTACCTGGCGCTGCGCCGCGGTGTACTCGACTATGAGAAGCGTCAAGCCTATCGTGGACCTGAGGGGTACATGGAGATCCCCGGCGACAAGACCGAGGCCGAAGCAGCGATCGAGTCGGAGCTTGCTGAGCACCCGGATAGCGACGGCATCATCGCTGCAGTAGTGCTATCGACCGGACCGAAAACCTTACGCGCCGTACTGGCCTCGGGTGAGGAAATTACACTGGCAGAGGCTGGCCTGGGTACGGCTCTCGCCTCGCTGACAGACAAGGTCCCTGCCAACAAACGTATTCGTCGCGGCGCAATCATTCGCGTGGTACAAGAAGGAAGTAGCTGGGTCTTGATACAGCTGCCAGAGGTTGAATCTGCATTTGTCGCCGTCAACGCAGAGAATGGTGCCATCCGCGCATTAGTTGGCGGCTTTGATTTCAACCGAAACAAATTCAACCATGTAACCCAGGCGTGGCGCCAGCCCGGCTCTTCTTTCAAGCCCTTTATTTATTCAGCGGCGCTGGAAAAGGGTTTTTGGCCAGGCACGGTAGTGAATGATGCGCCGCTCAGCTTCGATGCCTCGCAAACCGGTAGTCAGGCGTGGGAGCCGAAGAACTACGACGGTAAATACGAAGGGCCAATGACGATTCGCAAAGGCTTATCGAAATCAAAGAACATGGTCTCGATTCGGATACTCGACAAGATCGGGCCCGCCTACGCGCAGGAATACATCACGCGCTTTGGTTTCGAGGCCGACAAGAATCCGCCCTACCTCACACTCGCACTCGGCGCCGGCTCAGTCACGCCACTTCAGCTCGCTGCAGCGTATACCGTTTTTGCCAATGGTGGTTACAAGGTCAACCCTTACCTGATCTCGAAGATCACCAGTAGTGATGGCAAACCGCTATTCGAGGTAAACCCCGACAAGGCGGGGGACGAGGCACTACGCGTGATTGATGCGCGTAATGCCTATGTAATTGACAGTATGCTGAAAGACGTCGTGCGCTACGGCACCGCGACACGGGCCTTATCCCTAAAGCGCAATGATATCGCTGGCAAAACAGGCACCACGAATGACTCGATTGATGCATGGTTTGCGGGATACCATCCCAAGCTGGTTGGTGTTGCCTGGATCGGTTTCGATAAGCCGCGCAACCTGGGCAATAAAGAAACCGGCGGCGGCCTCGCATTACCGATCTGGATTAGCTACATGCAAAAAGCGCTACCGACGCTACCTGTTGGCGAGCGCGAGATTCCGTTTGGCGTCATTAACCATAACGGCGACATGATGTACAGCGAATATGTCGAGGGCGAAGGTGTGCATTCGCTGGGCGTCGGCCAAGGTGACGACAAACAGAATAGTGGATCGCCCGATTCACCCAAATCGCCTGAGCCGAGTAAAGAATTACTCAAGGAAGGCGCCAAGGGCGAAATTTTCTGACAAAAATCACCCCGGTACGTTGGCGATCAGGCAGTGATGATCAGACCCTGGCCAGCTTGCTCGCTGGCCAGCTTCGATAATGCGCTAAACAACTCGGTACCTTCGCGAGTGTCGCGCCAGCTACCATCGATCATCCGGAAATGAAAACCACCCGAGCGTGCCGCCACCCAGATTTCTTGCATCGGGGCCTGGGTGTTGACGATGATCTTGCTGGCGCTATCGATAAACTCTATCTCAAGCACGTTACCGCTGCGGCTGCATTCGATATCCGCATCGACTGCATCTGCGGCGCGTTCAAGGCCGATCTCTATCTGGTTCAACACGCCCTCGGCGATGCTTAGAAACTCGGTTTCGGTCATGCTACACTCCACAGGATGTTTTGCCGCAGGCTTTTGCCTGCCACTGTTAACGTCTTTGGCCACTACGCACCCTCATGTATCCGGGTCTCTACATTCTAGCGATGATCTTGGTAACCGGCTTGTCGGCTTGCGGTCAAAAGGCACCACTGTACTTGCCCGACCGGCCAGCGCCACCCGCCAGCACTACCAATGGCGAGTTTGATGCGCAACCGGCGAGCAACGCTGGCACTACGCGTAAGCCATGAACATGGCGTATTTTGAGCGTCGTGGTGATGTGCTGTTTGCAGAAAATCTGCCGCTTGCGCACATTGCTGAACAAGTTGGCACTCCCACCTATGTTTACTCGCGTGCGGCTCTGACCCAGAATTTTCTGGCTTACGCAAACGCTTGTCACAGCCATGGCCGCGCCGAGAGCGGCGCACTGGTATGCTACTCGGTAAAATCAAACTCGAATCTCGCCGTACTGAATTTACTAGGTAAACTCGGCTCGGGGTTTGATATTGTCTCGGGCGGCGAGCTGCTTCGTGTTCTCGCCGCAGGCGGTGACCCGCGAAAGGTAATTTTTTCAGGGGTAGGCAAATCAGAGGACGAGATCAAGCTCGCCCTCTCGCACGACATTCTTTGCTTTAATGTCGAATCAATACCCGAGCTGCATCGGTTAAGTGCAATTGCCGGCAGTATGCATAGAACAGCGCGCGTGTCGCTACGCGTAAATCCGGATGTCGATGCTAAAACACACCCTTATATTTCTACGGGTCTGAAAGAAAATAAATTCGGCATCGCGTTTGAAGACGCATTGCAAGCCTATCGCATCGCGCATGAGCTTCCGAATATCGAGGTGACAGGAATCGATTGTCACATCGGCTCTCAACTATTGGACGATGCGCCTCTGCTTGAGGCGCTTGATAAAGTCATTGAGCTCGCCGATCAGCTACACGCAGCCGGCATTCGTTTGCATCATCTGGATATTGGTGGTGGCATCGGCATTACTTATGATAACGAACAGCCCGTGGCGGTCGCTGATTATCTGGCGCGCTTGTTTAAGCGTATTGATCACTGGCGCGCCGACAGCTATGGCGGCGCACCGATCAGCATTATGTTTGAACCAGGCCGCTCAATCGTTGGTAATGCGGGGGTACTGCTGACCCGCGTGGAATACCTCAAGCATGGCGCGAGTAAAAACTTTGCGGTGGTTGACGCGGCGATGAATGACCTGATGCGACCGGCGATGTACGAGGCCTGGCATGGGGTACAGGCGGTACAGCAACGCGATATCGCCGCGCGTCAGTATGATGTTGTTGGCCCCGTATGCGAATCGGGCGATTGGCTAGCGCGTGACAGAGCACTTGCACTAGAGCCCGGCGATTTATTGGCCATCATGTCTGCCGGTGCCTACGGCATGACTATGGCTTCCAACTACAACACACGTGGTCGCGCAGCCGAAGTGCTGGTCGACGGTAGCAGTTTCAGCGTGATTCGGCGTCGTGAGAATCCGAAAGATCTTTTCGCGCTCGAATCCATCGTTGAATAGGTCCTGCGGCTCTCGCCGCCAGCAAGGACAAGATAATCACCGCCATCAGGCTAGGCTCAGCAAAATTTTGCTTGCCTGCACGCATCCACCAAAAATGTAACAGTGCAAGCAGCGCCACGGCATACACCAAGCGATGCAACTGCACCCAACGGCGACCCAGTCGTTTTTGCATTGCCTGCGTACTGGTCATCGCCAATGGAATCAATAGCACGAGCGCGGCGAAGCCAACGGTAATGAAAGGCCGCTTCGCAACATCCCGCACAATCTCGGCAAAATCAAAAAAATGATCGAACCAAATAAAAGTGCTGAAGTGAAGGCAGGCATAAAAAAACGCAAACAGGCCAAGCATGCGGCGCAGCGCCTGCAACCAGTGCTGTCCACTGAGCCGACGCAGCGGCGTGATAGCAAGCGTCAATGCCAGAAAATAAAGGGTCCAGTCGCCGCTGCTGCGGGTAAGGCTCTCGATCGGGTTGGCGCCTAATCTGTCCTGCGCCGCCAACCACACATTGATCAGCAAGGGCAGCAACGCGCCCACAAACAGCACACGCTTGAACTGCCTCACGCGCTCAATGCTCGGCGACATTGACTCAGTAGAACTTCCTCAGATCCATACCGCTATAGAGCGAGGCGACCTCGGGGTAGCCGTTGAACATCAGGGTCTTGCGTTTTTTGGTGAAAAAACCGTCTTCGCCAATGCGGCGCTCACTCGCTTGCGACCAACGCGGATGATCCACCTCAGGATTCACATTCGAGTAGAAGCCGTATTCATCGGGCGCAGCAAGATTCCATGAGGTTCTGGGCTGAACTTCAGTGAAGCGAATTCGCACAATCGATTTCGCCGACTTGAAGCCGTATTTCCATGGCACGATGATACGAACGGGTGCGCCATTTTGATTCGGCAAGACCTGCCCGTACATGCCTACCGTCAGCAGTGTCAATGGATGGTTAGCCTCATCCAATCGCAAGCCTTCGGTGTACGGCCACTCCAATACACGACTACGTACGCCCGGCATTTGCGCGCGGTCGGCCAAGGTGGTGAACTCAACATATTTGGCGTTGCCTGTGGGTTCGACTTTGCGAATCAGCTCAGCCAGCGGAAAACCAATCCAGGGAATAGCCATCGACCAGCCCTCGACACAGCGCAGACGATACAAGCGCTCTTCCAGCGGTGCGAGCTTAAGCAGCGCGTCGATGTCAAGCGTCAAAGGCTTTTTAACCTCACCCTCAACCTTGATGGTCCAGGGGCGGGTCTTTAATGATCCGGCGTACAGGGCCGGATCACCTTTATCGGTCCCGAACTCATAAAAATTATTGTAGGTAGTCGCGTCAGCAAGCGTGGTGGGCTTGTCTGCTGCGCTGTACTTGGCGTTACGCTGCGCTGGCAGGCGCTGGCGCGTTGACGACTCTGTCGCCATGGCAGGCCAGACCCATGCAGAAGCCGCCAATGAACTTGCTGCCATACCCTGCAAAAACAATCGCCGCGACAGCGCAAGCTCGCGGGGCGTAATCTCCGAAGCGAGTGGCTCGTTATAACGGGGGATTTTGATCAGCATGATAGGAAGCGCGTGTTACTCGGTCACGATCAATACGTGACCGAGCGGTAAACAAATCAAAGCTCGCCGTAGGAATGCAAGCCTGACAGGAACATGTTCACACCCAAGAAAGCAAACGTCGTGACGAACAAACCTACCACGGCCCACCACGCAGCAACTTGACCACGCAAGCCTTTCATGAGGCGCATATGCAGCCAGGCGGCGTAGTTCAACCAAACGATCAACGCCCAGGTTTCTTTCGGATCCCACGACCAGTAGCCGCCCCAGGCCTCGGCTGCCCACAAGGCGCCCAAGATAGTGGCGATGGTGAAGAAAGCAAACCCAACCGCAATCGCTTTGTACATCACATCATCAAGCACTTCCAGCGGCGGTAGCCGGTCTTCCAACTTGCCTTTGGCTTTAAGCAGGTATGCGATACCCACCATGGCGGCGAGTGCAAAGGTACCGTAACCAATGAAGTTAGCCGGCACATGAATTTTCATCCACCAGCTTTGCAGTGCCGGCACCAGTGGCTGTATTTCATGCGCGTCACGCGCTGTCATGTACCACAACAGAAAACCGACCGCGGCGGAGATCACCAGCATCACGAACGCGCTGAATGAACGCGTTTCGTATTTCTGCTCATAGAACACCAAAAACAAGGCGGTGATCAGACAGAACAGAATAAACACTTCATACAAGTTGGATACCGGTATATGACCGATGTCCGAACCCAGAAGGTACGACTCATACCAGCGCACCATCATGCCGGTGAAGCCCAGCAAAATCGCCGCCCAGCAAAGCTTGCTGCCAACCGCACCACCGAAGCTCGAGCGTGCTATCAGACCACCCCAGTAGAACAGGGTAGAGAGAAAGAACAAGGTGCTCATCCACAAAATAGCGGATTGGCTCGACAGCATGTACTTCAGGAAAAATCGGTTCTGGGCCGCGTCCAGATTGCCGCCGTACAGAGAAATGCCATACAAGGAAGTCGCAGCAATCAAGAGAAACAGAGTACGCGCCGATTTCCAGTACCACCCAAGGCCGGCAAACGTTGGCACTGCAGCCAGCAGGATAGCCTTCTCATAGATATCCATGAACTCGCCATAGCGGTTCAGCGCAAACAGCGCGCCCACCAGCAATAAGGCAGCGAACAGCCAATCAAACCAGCTGCGCCCCTTGAATACGCTACTGCTCTCTGCGTAGGTTGTATTTTCAGTGAGCTCCATCGTTCATCTCCGGTGATCTTGCAGTACCGCTATGCGCTGCAAAGTATAGTTGAGTGCGCCAAGCCGTGCCGGGCTGCAGTGCAAAGACCGAGAGCCTGCCTGGTTAGGTCGATGGCAAGGCGGCCGTAGCGCAGACAGTACTCGACGTACGGCAAGCTACGGCCAACACAGCTAGCGGCCTGACGAGGCAGGCTCTTAGGCCGATGGCAAGCGGGCTTTCATCTGTTCGAACTCCTTGTCGAAATCCAGACTACGCCGCTGCGAGCTCATCGCCATCAGCGCGTGTACACCGCCACTGGTATCGGGCCGCAACCAAAGCCACAGGCGCCGCTCACGGATATAAAGCATGGCGAATACGCCGAGCACCAGCAGCAGGCAGCCCAGATAAACCACATTCTTGCCGGGGGAGCGTGTCACCTGAAACACCGAGGCTTTCACTTCGTCAAAGCCGCGTAATTGCAAATACACCGGCGCCCCATAGAAAAAGGAATCTGCCAGCGCATCGGTCGAGCGCTGCAAGAAGCGCGCACTTTTTGCATCGGGAACAGCGGGCGGTAGGCCGTCTTTGTCCCGCGCGACTTGCCATAACTCCCACATTGCGCCGTTCAATATCTTCATGAAGATATCGACGGTTTTTTCTTGTTGGTCTTTGGGCACTTTATCAATAAAACGTGCCACCGCGATGTAACCAGAAGACTCAGCGTCACCCGCAAACACATTCAAGCCACGCAAAGCCGATAGCTGCAGCTGCTCGCGTAACTGCGGCGAACTATTGGCGCCAAGCGGCACATTGGCACCGTAACGCTTGGCGGCTTTTTCACGCAGCACCGGATCTGAGATCGCAGCCCGTAAACGCATCCACTCATCGACCTTGCCGTTGGCATCGGCGGGAATACGCAGATAGCGAAAAGCCTCGGATGGGTTCTCGCGCACACCGGCAAGAAAAACATCTTCGCCATCAATCGTGACCGGCATCATGTAGTTGCTGAACTCGCGCGCCTGACCGGTTTTGTCGCGCAGCTTGTACTGCACGCTTGGACCCACGTTGCGCAGATCCTTACCGCGCTCACGATTGGCGGCCGATCCCAGTCGCTTCTCAAGGTTTTCATTGAAGCCTTTTGGCTGCTTCACGGCACGCGGATCGCCGGCCATGTTCTCGACATTGAAGGGGCGAAAGCCCGACCACTCAATCGTATAGTCGCCCGCATTACCCGCCAAGCGTGAAGCTTTACCTACCTGACCCTCCAACGCAAACTGCGCGTGAGCAGCGCCCGCCATCGGGTAGCCGATCAGCTTCAAACGACTACCGCCGTCTTCAAAACTGGATTGGTAAACCGCCAGACCTTTATGGATTAATGGCTCGTTAACTTTAATGGTCGCGCGAAAACTGTTACCGGTGTCTTTATCAGTGACAATCACATTACTGGCGAACAGCTTTGGCATACCGGTCGAATAGAAATCGACGATAAATTTCTCTAACTGCAGCGTGAACGGCAAGTCTTGAATCAGCACCCCATCGCCCATCTGCAAGATAGTGGTGTCGCTACTCTGCCCCTCGGGCACGAGGGTGTTACCGCGGAAGGTGATGTTGCCAGTACCTAGCCTGTGCTTCTCTGGGATTTCAGCGATTACGCCGCTCCCTTTGAAAGTCTCTTTACCAAATAGCCATTGCTGAGCCCGAATAGCCAGATTGGAGTCGAGTAGGCCACCAACGCAAATAATAACGATCGCTGAGTGCGCAAAGATATACCCGAGCTTATTGGCGCCGCCCTGCTTCGCGCTGAGCAAGATAGCGCCGTCTTTGCTGATTTGCTTTACCTGATACCCGGCGGTCGCGATCTGCTGCGCATAATCTTTCGCTAGCTGCGTCATATCGCGCGCTGCTGTCCACTCGGCATGATGATGAAAATTTCGCAGCGACTGTTCTCGCACATTCTCGCGCCAGCTTTTCATGTCAGCGATCATTTTCGGCGCATTACGTATGATGCAGAGCGACGTCGAGGTAACCAGAAACGCCATGATCAACAAAAACCACCAGGCCGAGTACACCGAGTAAACAGAAAAACGCGCAAACACCTCGAACCAGAACGGGCCAAACTGGTTCACATAGTTCGGCATCGGCTCGCCTTGCAACACTACCGTGCCCACCACCGACGCAATTGAGATGATAGTCAACAAGCTGATCGCAAAACGCATCGAAGAGACCAGCTCAACCATCTCGGTGACGAAGCGTCCGCGATTGGTCAGCAGCATGCCCTGCGTTGTGGGTGAGGATTGTTGGCTTGTATCGATTGCGTCCATATCTGCCAGCATCAACAAAAAGGGGCGGCTGATTGCCACCCCCGGTATTGGTTGACTGCTCCCGTTTAGCGTTATTGTCGGGAGAGGTAAAAAATCACCGCAAACCGGCGATGTAGTCTGATACTGCTTTCATCTCTTCATCGGTGAGGCGCTTGCTGATAGTGACCATCTGCGCCGAGTTATTTCGCACACCGCCGCGGAAATTAGTCAGCTGCGTTACTGCGTAATCCTGATGCTGACCAGAGATACGCGGGTACTGCGCCGGAATGCCTGCGCCGTTGGGGCTGTGGCAGCCAGCGCAAGCAGGTACATTTTTTTCAGCGATGCCGGCACGATAAATCTTGCGGCCGAGATCTGCAGTTTCTTTGACTTTCGCTACATTGGCTGTCGCTTTTTGCGTTGCCAGATAGGCCGCAACGTTATCGATGTCTTCCGGTGTCATCGCCTTGGCGATCATGGTCATGATGGCGTTATTGCGATCAGGTCCCTGGAAATCATGCAGCTGCTTCTTGATATAAGCGGCATGCTGGCCACCGAGCTTGGGATTTTGCGGAATACCCGAGTTACCTTCCGCGCCATGGCATGCGATGCAAGCGGTAATGCCGCGCGCGGGGTCACCACCAGAGTACAGCGTAGCGCCTTTGGCAGGGTCTGCTGCAGCTGACTTTTGCTCCGTTGCGTGTGCAGTAAAAAGCGTAGAGCACAGCGCGACAGCGAAGACTTTTAAACACAACGAAAGTACTCGATTCATTCAAACACCCGGGCAATAATTGATTGAGTTCGTCACTGAATACAGCCTTGCATTGTACTACAATGCCCATCAGCGATTTTTCGCCCCCCTTTCGACAGCTGCCGCGTTTGCCGGCCCCACCCCCGCCCATTCCCGATGTCCCTACTTTGGCAAGCCCGCTTCTTCACGACCGTGAATCGACTTCAGGATTTGCCAAAATACCAAGTCCCGGAAGTGGCCTTCGCCGGCCGCTCGAATGCGGGAAAGTCGACCGCGATCAACCTGCTCTGCAACCAGAAAAAGCTGGCTTTTGCCTCCAAAACCCCCGGTCGCACCCAGCACATTAACTATTTCTCGATCGGTGGCGCGCATGTCGGTCAGCACCGGCGGGATATAGCGCGCAGCGAGGAAATTCGGGCGTTTTTGGTGGATTTACCGGGCTACGGCTACGCCGAGGTAGCCGGCACTGCCAAGCACCACTGGCAGCAGCTGCTTGGCCGCTACGTTCAGATCAGAGCGCCGCTGGTTGGCCTGGTGCTGATCATGGATGCGCGACGGCCATTCACCGAGCTGGATATCGAGATGCTGGAGTGGTTCGCCCCCACCGGCAAGCCCATCCATTGCCTGCTGAGTAAGGCAGATAAGCTCAACCGGCACGAGCAATCCGACGCGATCCGGCTCGCCAGAACCATTCTGGCCAGCTATGTTGACGAGCAAGGCCAGCCTCTGCCATTCTCCGTGCAGCTATTCTCCGCGCTTAAGCGTATTGGCTTGGATGAGGCAGACCGCACAATCTGTAGCCTGTTGCAACTCGAGCCGGGTGCCGGTCATGACGAGCAAACCTTACCCGTGGAAAAAAACCCTGGAGAGCGGTAGATGCCCCCAGGGTTCAAGCACTGACTCTATCGAGCCAGACCCGCTCAGGGAGGATAAGCGGGAGGTGATGAACACCCATGGCTAGGAGTGCTGCTCTATGGGTAAGTTCATCAATATAAAAATCGTCTCGACGCCAACAGCTTTCACAACCACTTTTGCATGAGCCTCATCATGAGCCACGATCCACTTGCCCGTTTCCCCGCCACACGCATGCGCCGCATGCGCAAGGATGCTTTCTCACGCGCGATGATGCGCGAGAATGTTGTCACGCCAGCCGATCTGATTTACCCGGTATTCATTGTGGAGGGCGAGAAAAAGCGCGAAGCAGTGCCTTCCATGCCTGGGGTCGAGCGCTTGTCAGTCGATCTGTTGATGCCGGTTGCTGAGGAATGCGTGTCGCTGGGTATTCCCGTGCTCGCATTATTTCCCGTTATTGATCCTCAGCTAAAAACCCCCGATGGTATTGAAGCGACCAATCCGAATGGGCTCGTGCCGCGCGCGGTGCGTGAGTTGAAGCAACGCTTTCCCGAGCTGGGCGTACTGACTGATGTTGCGCTTGATCCGTATACCAGCCATGGTCAGGACGGCGTACTGAATGCAGACAGCTATGTACTGAATGACGAGACCACCAACATTCTTGTGCAACAGGCCCTGACACAAGCTGCCGCCGGGGTGGATATCGTTGCGCCGTCCGACATGATGGATGGCCGCATCGGCGCAATTCGTAGCGCACTAGAACAGCATGGCCACATCTACACCCGCATCATGGCCTACTCGGCAAAATATGCCTCGGCGTTTTATGGACCTTTCCGCGATGCGGTTGGCTCAGCTGCCAACCTGGGCAAAGGTAATAAGGCCACGTATCAGATGGATCCAGCTAATTCAGATGAAGCCTTGCGTGAAGTT
Source organism: Burkholderiaceae bacterium (assembly GCA_018882935.1). Taxonomy (GTDB): domain Bacteria; phylum Pseudomonadota; class Gammaproteobacteria; order Burkholderiales; family Burkholderiaceae_D; genus Pernthalerella. Next base: position 14,812 of record VERA01000010.1, read on the forward strand.
GCACTCGACCTTGCAGAGGGTGCAGATATGGTGATGGTCAAGCCCGGTATGCCGTATCTCGACATCGTGCGGCTCGTAAAACAGGAATTCAAAGTACCGACGTTTGCGTACCAAGTGAGCGGCGAATACGCCATGATCAAGGCAGCAACTCAAAACGGTTGGCTCGACCATGACAAAACCATGATGGAGTCCATGCTCTGCTTTAAACGTGCCGGGGCCGATGGTGTGCTGACCTACTTTGCAAGAGAAATTGCGCGCTTGATTAAAGGCGCTTAAATTTGTAGAAATACAACACATTCGAACTCAATTCACCTTATCGACACATAGCCTGGAGAAGATGCTGACCAATTTTTGATGCGCTGACTTGTAACGAGGGAAAAGCGACAATGAACAGAACATCCCGAATGCCCACCTTCGTTCACCCCAATCTTGACAATACAAGCAGCAAGGTTGTACAGGGCACCTACGACGTCGTCATCGCAAAAGAAGAAAAATTCATCACGCCAAACGGCAAGATCGGACGAGCCAGAGTATTTTCACGTGTTAGCCCGGAGAAAATTCGCAATGACGGATCTGGCAATTTGCAAACCTACGCAAAACATGCAAAGGCCAGAATCAGCGATGCAATTTTGAGGAGCAAGATGCCGGCCGAAAAGAAAAGCCTTGTCCTCGACATGATGACAGTCCAGGTGAAGGGTGATCATTCAAAACCATTGACGGCGTTCTTTAGCGCGAACAAATTTCATGACGCTAATGAAAAATTCCGACTACCGGAACAAAAGCAAGTACGCTTCATGGATACTGCGAATGTTGAAATCCCCCGCAATAAACCTGCGCAAACAGCCCTTCCAAAAGAAGTCATACTGCCTGAACTACCGCCGGAGTTTTGATGGCGCGCACGCTTGACATAGCAAAAGCGGAATCGCACGCCTTCACTTTTCAACACTGAACGAAGGCGTGCTATTCCGCTTTCTGCAATGACTGTAGAAACTGCGCTGGCGGCTGATAGCCGATCACGCGCGTACCGCGAATTTCATTGCCATTGGTATCGAAAAAAATAATACCCGGCGGGCCGAATAGGCCGAAACGTTTTAGCAGCGCTTTATCGTCATCATTATTGGCTGTCACATCTGCCTGTAGCAGCAGGATCTGGTCCAGTTTGGTTTTCACCTCGGGGTTGGTGAAGGTAAATTTTTCCATTTCAATGCATGACACGCACCAGTCGGCGTAGAAGTCGAGCATGACGCGCCTGCCGCCAGTATCCGCGAGTGCCGCGTCAAGTTCCGCTACGCTGCGAACACGCGTGAAAGCTGTCTTTTGGTGCTGCTTTCCGCCGAGATGCGCCAAGGGTGCCCATGCATCGCGACCGCCTGTCGCCACACCCAGCAGCTGCACGGCGCCGAGAAGGATAAAAACAATGCCGATGATTCTGGTACGCCAACCGAGCGACTTGTCGCGCATCAGGAATAAGCCATAGCCAGCAGCCAGCGCGCCCCAGCCGAGCATCAGTAGCCAAGCCGGTATCAGCGACGACACCATCCACAAGGCGAGCGCCAGCATCAGCACGCCAAAGAAATACTTCACGGTCTGCATCCACGCACCCGCACGCGGCAGCAGCGAGCCCGCTGATATGCCGACCAGCAGCAAGGGTAGGCTCATGCCAACTGCCATTGCGAACAAGGCACTGCCACCAATCAGCACATTGCGTGTTTGGCTGATGTAAACCAACGCGCCAGCCAGCGGTGCGGCGACACAGGGCCCGACGATCAATGCGGAGATTGCACCCATGACGAATACACCAAGCAGCTTGCCGCCGCGCTGACGCTCCGACAAGCGGGTCAGGGCGAGTTGTAACGATGCCGGCACTTGAAGCTGATAGATATCGAACATCGATAGCGCCATGGCCGCCATCAGAATCGCAAAAGCAAACAGGACGGGCGGGCTTTGCAGGCTTGCAGACAGGCCCTCGCCAATCAGGCCGGCGGCGATACCGAGTGCGGTGTAGACCAGTGCCATGCCGAGTGAGTAAGCAACTGACAGCACCAAGCCACGCCGCCGGCTGGTCTGTGCACCTTCACCGGCGATGATGAACGAGAGTATGGGCACCATCGGCAGCACACACGGCGTGAATGAAAGACCCAGGCCGAGCAGCAGGAACAGCGGCAATATCAGTAGTAGCCGCCCGCTCGCAAGCGAGGCTTCGATGCGACCCATCTCGCCCTCGACGCGGGTCGGCGCCGCAGTGCGGTCGGCATCTGATCCTGATGGCGCGTTAGCAGATAAATTCACGATCGATTCCATCGGCGGATAGCACAAGCCTTTGTCAGCGCAGCCTTGACTGGTTACCTTCAACTGAAAAGGTCCGCTTGCTTGCACCGGAATCGTAAAGCTCAGCTGATGCCTGAGAATTTCGAGCTCTTTATCGAAATTCGGATCAAATTTAACGTCACCGCGCGGGATAGTGATCTTGCCTAGCGTCGCACCCTGAGCAGATACAGCGATTTTGTCGCGGTACATGTAGTAGCCGTCGGCAATACGAAAACTCACCTCAACGGTGGCCGTATCGACGCTACGTGCACTGAAGGCAAACGCGCGCTCGGGTGCCAGAAAATCTTGCGCCTGCAATGTCGGCATGCAGAGCCAGAGGGCCGCAAAAATCATGCGGCTGCGCGTGAAAAATCTACTCTGAATAAACCAATTACGCATGCTTCTCGCTCGTGGTTTCAGCAACGACCCAGTGCAGATAAGGGGCATAGCCTTCGGCAAGGGGCCATGCGATAACCTCAGGCACATCATAAGGATGAGCATCCACCAGCGTCTGCTGTAGTTGGGCGTATTTTTCACGCGTGGTCTTGATCAGCAAAGTCACCTCTTCGGCCTGCTCAATCTGCCCCTGCCAACGATACACAGACTGCACACCCGGCAAGATATTCACGCACGCTGCCAACTTGGTTTCGACAAGTAGGCGTGCCAAGCCCTGCGCGGTAGCAGCGTCCGGCACATTCGACATCACCATCAATATCTGTGCATCGCTCATCAATACCTCTGCAACAACAGCTGCAACGACTACTTCAACAGACGCCTGCGCGTGAGTACAGTCGCGATATAAAAACCGGCCACGGTGTAAACCACCAAGATCGCCAGGTCTCTGATTGGATCGTCAGGAGAGCTGCCGAGCAGTAATGGTCGCACAAGACGTACCGCCGCGCCGAGCGGCAAGATGTTCGCCAAAGACTGCAGCCATACAGGCAGTTGGCTCACCGGATAGTAGACGCCTGAGAGAAAAATCATGGGCGTAAGCACCAGCGTGAAGTAGTAGGTGAAAAAATCATAGGCTTTGGCGATCGCGTTCACGATGAGAGCGATCGAAGCAAAGCAGATACCCGTCATCAACAGCAGTGGCGGCACCAGCAGTGTGCCCGGATGCCAGCCAATACCCAGCACAAACAGCACCAACAAAATCGCTACGCCTGAGATCATCGCCTTGCTGGCAGCCCACAGCATTTCGGCGAGGACGATATCGTCCAGCTCAAGCGGGGTATTCAGCAAGGCGTCCCAGGTTTTTTGCACATGCATGCGTGAAAATGCCGAATACAAAGACTCGAATGATGCGGCCATCATCACGGACATACAGATCGAGCCACTTGCGAGATACTCGATGTACGGCACGCCCTCGATTTGCTGCAGCAAACTGCCGAGACCATAGCCGAATGCCAGCAAGGTGATCATCGGCTCGGCGATGTTTCCGATCACGCTCGCTACCGCAAGCTTTCGCCACACCAGCAGGTTACGTCGCCAGACGGGTACGAACCGCAGGCTAAGTGCAGGTAAACGATAAGTGAGTGCGCTCATCTCAATCCCTCATCTCTCTGCCGGTAAGCTTGAGGAAAAGATCCTCTAAATTTGCCGGGCGATGCAAGTAGCGCAGGCCAGATGCGTGCGACAAGCTTTGCAGTAAAGGTTCAGCGCGACGGGTATAGCAAAATACCGTGTCGCCACTAATTTCAACACGATCAGACATCGCACGGGCTTGTTCAGCCCAGCGTGCTGCCTGATCACCATATACCTCCACCACTTGCGACTCGATATGCTGAGCGATCAAATCGCGCGGCTCACCTTCGGCGATCAGACGACCATGATCAATTACCGCAAGGCGATTGCACAGACGCTCTGCCTCGTCCATAAAATGTGTGGTCAGCAAGATGGTCTTGCCTGCGGCGAGCAGGGCTTTCAATCGTTCCCAGATCATGTGCCTGGCTTGCGGATCAAGGCCCGTCGTTGGCTCGTCCATGAAAATCAAATCGGGGTCGTTCACCAAGGCTCGCGCCAGTGTCAGCCTGCGCTTCATACCACCGGATAGTTCACCCATGCGCGCATGTCGCTTATTGGCAAGGTTGGAGAACTCAAGTAACCAGTCCAGCCGCGCGTGAATTTCCGATGGCTGCATACCGAAGTAGCGCCCGTAGACCAACAAATTCTCTTCAACCGTGAAATCGGGGTCGAGACTGTCCATTTGCGGCACAACGCCGATCTTCAGCCTGGCTTGGCGCGCATCGCGCGGCACGGCATGACCAACCAGAGTGATTTGCCCGCTGTCAGGTGCCGTCAATCCCAGACACAGTCGCAAGGTAGTCGTCTTACCGGCGCCATTCGGCCCCAACAAGCCATAGCACTCACCGCGCTCTAATGCGAACGACACGTCATCGATCACGGTGTGTCGATCGTCACCTTCACCATACGACTTTTTCAGATGCTCAACAGTCAGAATAGGCATGATCCAGGCTCAAAAAACAAAGCCAGGCGCTTGGCCTGGCTTGATACTGCATGACGCTTAGCAGGTTTATTCGGCTGCAACGGCTTCGCTATTGTCTGGACGGTCAACCAGCTCAACAAATGCCATCGGTGCATTGTCACCTTGGCGGAATCCCATTTTCAGGATGCGCAGGTAACCGCCATTACGTGCTTTGTAGCGTGGGCCGATTTCTGCAAACAGCTTGACCACGATGTCGCGATCGCGCAAACGTGAAAACGCCAAACGCTTATTGGCCAGTGTATCGACTTTGCCGAGCGTGATGATAGGCTCAACAACGCGGCGAAGCTCTTTAGCCTTGGGGACCGTTGTCTTGATAGCTTCGTGCTTGAGCAAAGAGACCGTCATATTGCGCAGCATCGCGAGACGATGCGACGAGGTTCGGTTCAGTTTGCGTAGTCCGTGACGATGACGCATGGTGATTTCCTTTTACAAGTTTTAATCCAGCTCTTCTATCGACAGCTCTTGCGAGCTTGGCGCGGGCCGGTGAGATTAATTTAACTACTCAATGTGTTTACTACTCGCATTAACAACATCTTGCTGGGCCGCTGAGTCACCCAGCCCGTGGTGACCGCTTACTTCTCAAGCCCTACCGGCGGCCAGTTTTCCAGCTTCATACCAAGGGTCAGCCCGCGTGAGGCCAGCACTTCTTTGATCTCGTTGAGCGACTTACGGCCCAGGTTTGGCGTTTTCAACAATTCATTCTCGCTACGCTGGATCAGATCGCCAATGTAGTAAATGTTCTCGGCCTTGAGGCAGTTGGCCGAGCGTACCGTGAGTTCGAGATCATCGACCGGACGCAACAGAATCGGATCAACGGTTGGTGCACGCGAAGGCGCTTCGGCCGCTGCTTCAGTACCTTCGAGCGCCGCAAACACATTCAACTGATCGACCAGCACACGTGCCGATTGGCGAATCGCCTCTTCCGGAGAAATCACGCCGTTGGTCTCGATGTTCATCACCAGCTTGTCGAGGTCGGTGCGCTGCTCAACACGCGCAGAATCTACGGTATACGACACACGACGCACGGGAGAGTACGACGCATCAAGAATAATGCGTCCAATCGTCTTGTTCGCATCTTCTGCCAGACGGCGAACATTACCGGGAACATAGCCACGGCCTTTTTCGACCTTCACCTGCATGTCGATCTTACCGCCTGCGGTGAGATGCGCGATTACATGGTCGGGGTTGATCAATTCAACATCGTGCGGCAAATCGATGTCGGAGGCCAGCACGGGGCCCTCACCCTCTTTTTTCAGGCTTAGCGTGACTTCGTCACGGCTGTGCAATTTGAATACGACACCCTTCAAGTTGAGAAGAATGTCGACGACATCTTCTTGAACACCGTCAATCGACGAGTACTCGTGCACCACGCCGGCAATCGTGACCTCCGTCGGCGCATAGCCAACCATGGACGAGAGCAGCACACGGCGCAGCGCATTACCTAGGGTGTGACCGTAGCCACGCTCGAAGGGCTCCATCACTACCTTGGCATGGCCAGGGCCGAGATGCTCGACTTCAATAATGCGCGGTTTTAACAGATTGGTTTGCATGAATGTCCTTTCAATACCCTCGGCTCGTTACACCGATAAGGCTGATGGCATATCGAAACACTGCCCACCGAACGGTGGGCAGCAGGAGAAATTAGCGCGAATACAATTCGACGATCAATGACTCGTTGACTTCCTGGTTGTAGTCGCTACGGTCTGGCAGGGTCTTGAGCGAACCTTCCATTTTCTTGGCATCGACCGACACCCACATCGGAAATCCCGACTGCTCGGCCAACGACAGCGCCTCCGCAATACGCACTTGCTTCTTGGCTTTTTCGCGCACAGCGACGACGTCACCGACACGAACCGAGTAAGAAGGAATGTTGACCACATGGCCATTGACCACGATAGCTTTGTGCGACACAAGTTGGCGCGCTTCCGCGCGTGTGGACGCAAAGCCTAGGCGATAAACAACATTATCCAGACGCGATTCAAGCAACTGCAACAGTGTCTCGCCGGTATTGCCCTTGCGGCGATCAGCCTCGGCGAAATAACGGCGGAATTGGCGTTCAAGAACACCATACATACGCTTCACCTTCTGCTTTTCACGCAGCTGGTTGCCGTAGTCGGAAGTTCGTGCGCCGGAGGTACGGCCGTGCTGGCCGGGCTTGGAATCTAATTTGCATTTGGATTCCAGCGAGCGACGAGCACTCTTGAGGAATAGATCAGTGCCTTCACGGCGGGATAGCTTTGCTTTTGGTCCAATGTAACGTGCCACGGTATTTCCTCTACGTTGATGACGCCTCAGGCACAACGCCTTGAAACGCTAGTTCGGTCTGCCAGCTACCGAACGGTGGTCTTAGAACAAAACCCGCCGGTTCGCGGCGGGTCAAGGTCGACAATCGCGACGTCGTAACTTAGATACGGCGGCGCTTCGGTGGACGGCAACCGTTATGCGGTACCGGTGTGACGTCCTGAATTTGCGTGATCTTGATGCCCAGGCTGTTCAGCGCACGCACTGCGGATTCGCGCCCGGGACCGGGGCCCTTGATGCGTACCTCCAGATTTTTGACGCCACATTCGATGGCCACTTTACCGGCCGCTTCGGCCGCTACCTGGGCAGCAAATGGCGTGGACTTGCGTGAGCCCTTGAAACCAGCACCACCCGAGGTTGCCCATGACAGCGCATTGCCCTGCCGGTCGGTAATGGTGATGATGGTGTTGTTGAATGAGGCGTGAACGTGCGCAATGCCCTCCGCGACATTCTTCTTTACCTTCTTGCGAACGCGCGACGCTGCGTTATTCGGTGCTTTTGCCATGGTGATGTCCTTGTGTCCGCAACGGGATTACTTCTTCAGCGCTTGCGCTGCTTTACGTGGGCCTTTGCGCGTGCGTGCATTGGTACGGGTACGCTGACCACGCACCGGCAGGCCTTTGCGATGGCGCAAGCCGCGATAGCAGCCAAGATCCATCAGGCGCTTGATGTTCATCGACACTTCACGTCGGAGGTCGCCCTCGACGATGAATTTACCGATCTCATCGCGCAGCTTCTCGAGCTCGCTATCGTCGAGATCTTTGACTTTTTTGGTGGTAGGTACGCCCGTGTTCGCGCAGATTAACTCAGCGCGCGGACGGCCAATACCGAAAACGGCGGTTAGGCCGATCACGGTGTGCTGGTGGTTGGGAATATTGACCCCTGCAATACGTGCCATGCGTTGTCCCTCGATCGCTAAGCTTGATTAACCTTGGCGCTGCTTGTGACGCGGTTCGGTACAAATAACGCGAACAACGCCTTTGCGCTTGATGATCTTGCACTTACGGCAGATCCGTTTTACTGATGCGAGCACTTTCATATTTGCCCTCTTCTTTCTATCTTTCGATAACTGGTACGACGATTACTTGGTTCTGAAAACAATTCGTGCTCTGCTTAGGTCATACGGCGTTAATTCAACCGTCACTTTGTCACCTGGCAGAATACGGATGTAATTCATTCTCATTTTTCCGGAGATGTGTCCAAGAACGACATGGCCATTTTCAAGCTTCACCCTGAAGGTCGCATTAGGAAGATTTTCAAGAATCTCCCCCTGCATTTGAATCACGTCGTCTTTGGACATATAAGCCGTCTATTCCTCTCGCTCAACGGGTGGGAATCCCACCCTTGAAGTTCGCTTTTCGCAGCAATGATTCATATTGCTGCGACATTACATAGTTTTGTACCTGCGCCATGAAATCCATGGTCACCACCACAATAATCAGCAGTGACGTGCCGCCAAAGTAAAACGGAACGTTCCAGCGCGCGATCAGAAACTCCGGTAACAAACAAATCACGGTGATGTACACCGCACCAGCCAGCGTGAGTCTGGTCAGGATTTTGTCGATATAGCGACTGGTCTGCTCACCTGGGCGAATGCCCGGAACAAACGCACCGCTTTTCTTGAGGTTATCTGCGGTCTCTTTGCTGTTAAACACCAACGCGGTGTAGAAGAAGCAGAAAAACACAATCGCCGCGGCGTACAACAACGCATGAATCGGCTCACCTGGCGCCAGTGAAGCAGCCAAATCTTTCAGGAAACGCACCACGCCGCTGCTGGTGTCGCCGGTGGTAAACCAACTGGTAATCGTCGCCGGAAACAAAATAATTGATGATGCAAAGATCGGTGGAATCACACCGGCCATGTTCAGCTTGAGTGGCAAGTGGCTGCTCTGACCGCCGTACACCTTGTTACCGACCTGGCGCTTCGCGTAGTTCACCAAAATTTTTCGCTGACCACGCTCAATGAAAACAACTGCATAGGTTACCAGCGCAACCAGCACACAAATCACGATGGCTGTCAGCGCGTTCATGGAGCCGGTGCGTACCAACTCGAACAATCCGCCGATCGCGCTCGGCAAGCCGGCAGCGATGCCCGCAAAAATAATGATGGAGATACCGTTGCCTAATCCGCGCTCAGTAATCTGCTCACCCAACCACATCAAAAACATCGTGCCGGTCACCAGCGTCACAACTGTAGTGAAACGAAACGCGAGGCCAGGATCGATCACCAGCCCCGCTTGCGCCTCGAGAGCAACTGCGATGCCCAGCGCCTGAAAAGTTGCCAACAGCAGCGTTCCGTAACGCGTGTACTGCGTAATCTTGCGACGCCCTGATTCACCTTCTTTTTTCAAGGCCTCAAGCTGCGGCGACACAACGGTCAGTAGCTGCATGATGATCGACGCCGAGATGTAGGGCATGATCCCGAGCGCAAAGATCGTAAAGCGCGACAGAGCGCCGCCGGAAAACATATTGAACATCCCGAGGATGCCACCACGGTTCTGATTAAACAGCGCTTCTAGCTGCACTGGATCGATTCCAGGTACAGGAATATGCGCACCGATCCTGAAGACGATAAGCGCACCCAACAAGAACCAGAGACGGCCCCAAGGGAAGCCGCTCGTCGAGCTCTTTGCAGATTTGGATGCGGTTGCCACGTGTGTCGTTGCCTAACGCTTACTCTACCGAGCCGCCGGCTGCTTCGATGGCCGCTTTGGCGCCAGCGGTGACGATCACGCCCTTGAGGGTCAGTTTCTTACTGACCTCACCGGCTTTGATCACGCGCACGGTGCGTGCCAGCTCGGGTACCAGCCCTGCTTGCTTGAGCGCCAGCATGTCGATTTGATCGACCGGCAGCTTCGCCAGGTCACCCAGACGAACTTGCGCTTTAAACGGCTTCGAGGGTGATTTGAACCCGCGCTTCGGCAGTCGGCGGTGCAGGGGCATTTGGCCGCCTTCAAAACCCACTTTGTGGAAACCACCCGCGCGAGATTTTTGGCCCTTGTGTCCACGACCCGCGGTCTTGCCCAGGCCCGATCCGATGCCGCGACCCACGCGGCGCTTCGCATGCTTGGCACCCGCTGCAGGCTGAATAGTATTAAGTTGCATCATGTTCTCCGTTCGTCAGCGATGCTCAGGACACCACTTTGACGAGATAAGCGACCTTGTTGATCATGCCGCGCACCGCCGGCGTGTCTTCAAGCTCTCGCTCCGAATTGAGTCGGCGCAGACCGAGACCACGCACAGTCGCACGGTGCGACTGCTTGGTGCCGATCAGGCCCTTCACCAGCTTCACTTTGATCGTGTTTGCCATCGCTCTCACCTCAGCCCAAGATTTCTTCGACCGTCTTGCCACGCTTGGCAGCAATCTCGGACGGGGTGCTCATCTTCGCCAGACCATCCAGCGTCGCGCGAACCATGTTGTAAGGGTTGGTCGATCCGTGTGATTTAGCAACCACGTTGGTGACACCCATCACTTCGAAAATCGCGCGCATTGGGCCACCCGCAATCACGCCGGTACCTTCTTTTGCGGGGATCATCATGACTGACGATGCGCCATGACGGCCATGCACCATGTGCTGCAGTGTGCCGTTTTTCAGGCTGACTTTGATCATCTTGCGGCGCGCCTCTTCCATCGCCTTTTGCACCGCGACAGGCACTTCCTTGGACTTGCCCTTGCCCATGCCAATGCGGCCATCACCATCACCGACCACAGCCAGTGCGGCAAAGCCCATGATGCGACCGCCCTTGACAACTTTGGTGACGCGATTGACCGCAATCATCTTCTCGCGCATGCCGTCATCGGGCTTGTCGCTTTGCATTTTCTGCTGCATTTTTGCCATGGTGAGTATTCCTTAGAACTTCAGGCCAGCTTCGCGCGCGGCGTCGGCAACTGCCTTGACGCGGCCGTGATAGCGAAAACCAGCACGATCAAACGCAACGGTATCGATACCAGCCTTGAGCGCTTTCTCTGCGACTCGCTTGCCAACCATTGCCGCAGCTGATGCATTTCCACCCTTACCGGATTGGCCAGCCAGAACTGCGCGGACCTCTGCCTCGGCGGTTGAAGCAGATGCCAACACCTTAGCGTCAGGCGCATAGATGGTGGCGTAGATATGCATATTGGTACGATGCACCGACAGCCGATTGACTTTCAGCTCCGCGATCTTGGCACGCGTTTGGCGTGCTCTGCGCAGGCGGGATGCTTTCTTGTCCATATTCAGCCCTTACTTCTTCTTGGTTTCTTTGATGATGACGACCTCGTCCGCATAACGGACGCCCTTGCCCTTGTAGGGCTCCGGACTACGGTAGGCACGCACCTCGGCCGCAACTTGACCCACCTTTTGCCGATCGATACCTTTGATCAGGATTTCTGTTTGGGTTGGCGTTTCGCATTTCACGCCCTCTGGCATCTGGTGCACGATAGGATGCGAAAAACCCAGCGACAAGTTCAGTTTGTCGCCCTGTGCTTGCGCGCGGTAACCCACGCCAACGAGCGACAGCTTCTTTTCGAAACCCTGCGACACACCTACCACCATGTTGTTGACCAGCGCGCGTACCGTGCCAGACATGGCCACCGCTTCACGCGACTCGTCAGCAGGTACAAACGTCAACGTATTGTTTTCGTTGCTGATGATGACCTGACCAGTCAAGGGCAACGACAGCGTCCCCTGGGGGCCCTTGACCGAGATTTTTTCGGCACTGATGGTTACTTCAACTCCCGCAGCAAGCGAGATCGGCATTTTGGCTACTCGAGACATCGTGCTTCCCCCTATCAAGCGACGTAGCAAAGAATCTCGCCACCCGTGCCAGTAGCACGCGCCTTGCGGTCGGTCATCACGCCCTTGGGCGTTGATACGATGGTTACCCCCAGACCGTTCAAGACGGTTGGGATCTCGGATTTACCTTTGTAGACACGCAGGCCAGGTCGTGACACACGCTCGATGCGCTCGATCACAGGACGTCCAGCGTAATACTTCAGCTCGATCGACAGGGTCGCCTTGCCTGCATCTTCTGCAACAGCGTAGCTCTCGATATATCCCTCGTCCTTCAGCACGCGGGCAATCGCCACCTTCAATTTTGATGATGGCATCGCGACAGCCGTCTTGTTCACGCTTTGCGCGTTGCGGATACGGGTAAGCATATCGGCGATAGGATCGCTCATACTCATAAGATCGTTCTCCTATTACCAGCTGGCTTTGGTCATGCCCGGAATCTCGCCACGCATGGCGATCTCTCTGAGCTTGGTGCGGCCAAGGCCAAATTTGCGGAAAGTACCGCGCGGACGGCCCGTCAGGGCGCAACGGTTACGCTGACGGCTGGGTGCCGAGTTGCGCGGCAAAGACTGCAGCTTCAGACGAGCCTCGTAGCGCTCTTCGTCTGATTTTGACGAGTCTTCGATGATGGCCTTCAGCTCTGCGCGCTTGGCAGCATATTTCTTTACCAGCGCGGCACGCTTCTGTTCACGGTTAATCAGTGCCAGTTTTGCCATGGCAGCCTCAGTTTCTGAACGGGAATTTAAATGCGGCGAGAAGCGCTTTCGCTTCTTCGTCGGTCTTGGCGGTAGTGGTAATGCTGATGTTCATACCACGTAGCGCGTCAATCTTGTCGTACTCAATCTCGGGGAAAATAATCTGCTCTTTCACGCCGATGTTGTAGTTACCACGGCCGTCGAAAGCCTTGCCCGACACGCCACGGAAGTCACGCACGCGCGGAAACGCAATGGTGACCAATCGATCCAGGAATTCATACATGCGAGCGCCACGCAGCGTGACCATGCAACCGATCGGATAGCCTTCGCGGATCTTGAAACCAGCGATCGCCTTGCGAGCCTTGGTGATTACCGGCTTTTGACCAGCGATCTTGGTCATGTCGCCAACCGCGTGTTCAACGATTTTTTTATCGGCAACCGCCTCACCGAGGCCCATGTTCAGCGTGATTTTGGTCAGACGCGGAACTTGCATGCGCGACTTGTAGCCAAATTTTGCGGTCAGCGCCGCAACGATTTCTTTTTCGTAGGTTTGTTGTAGACGCGCCATGATTACACCTTCACCGCTTCGCCAGTCGACTTGTAAACGCGAATGCGCTTACCGTCGATAAGCTTTACCCCGACTCGATCAGCCTTGCCGGTTGCCGCATTAAACAAAGCGACGTTCGAGACATGAATTGGCATCAGTTTGTCTACGATGCCTCCGGTTGCACCCGTCATCGGATTAGGCTTGACAGCCTTTTTTGCGATGTTCACACCGTCAACAACGATGTGCTGGGCATCGACGCGTTGCTGAACCACGCCGCGTTTTCCCTTATCTTTTCCGGTCAGGACGATGACTTCGTCACCTTTACGAATTTTTTCCATGGCGACCTCTTACAGAACTTCAGGAGCGAGCGACACGATCTTCATGAAACGCTCACTACGCAGTTCGCGCGTAACCGGCCCGAAAATACGTGTGCCGATTGGCTCGAGCTTGGCGTTCAGAAGCACGGCGGCATTGCCGTCGAAACGAATCAACGAGCCATCCTGGCGACGAACACCCTTGGCAGTTCTCACCACCACGGCGTTGTAGATTTCGCCTTTTTTCACGCGGCCACGCGGCGCGGCACGCTTCACAGTGACCTTAATCAGGTCGCCAATGCCCGCATAGCGGCGCTTGGACCCGCCCATCACCTTGATGCACAAGACTTCTTGCGCACCCGTGTTGTCGGCTACGTCGAGCCGGCTTTCAGTCTGGATCATGATTTTTCTTTCCCAACTTAATCCGATGCGAACACAGGCTGCATTCGTCAACGGTCAGTCTTGGTCCCGCCGGAGTCGCCGCTTTCACGGTAACGCCGATTGGGTTGATAAAGTGCTACGTTTTTACTTCGATTCGCTTAAGCTTTTTGCCGGCGAACTCCCGCGGTGTTTGCGGGAAGCCCGACATTATGCCTCAACACAACGCTTCAGCGCAAGCCTCACACAGTTTGAGCAGTCTGCACCACTCGTGTCACGGTCCAAGCTTTAGTCTTGGAGATCGGGCGCCCTTCCTGAATCTCGACCGTGTCGCCCGTCTTGGCAACATTACCTTCGTCGTGCGCGTGGTACTTGTTGGAACGAACGATGATCTTTCCGTATAGCGGGTGACGAACACGACGCTCGATCATGACCGTCACGGTCTTGTCCATCTTGTCCGATACTACGGTGCCGACCAAGGTCCGCTTCAGCGATTTCTTTTCTGCAGTCGCATTCATTTAGGCGTCCTTTTGATTGAGCACGGTCTTCACGCGTGCAATATCGCGGCGCACTTTTTTCAGCTGCGCAGTGTTGCTCAGCTGCTGAGTCGCGATCTGCATACGCAAACCGAATTGAGCTTTCAGCAATTCGTTTAGCTCTTTCTTGAGCGCGGGCTCGTCTTTGCCGCGAAGTTCAGATGCTTTCATGTCTTGCTCCCTTATTGGCCAACTTGGCGCACGACAAATGTGGTCTGCAGCGGAAGCTTGGCAGCCGCCAAACGGAACGCCTCACGCGCCAACTCTTCACCAACACCATCCATTTCGTACAGCACTTTGCCCGGACGAATCTCGGCAACGTAGTACTCGGGACTACCTTTACCATTACCCATACGAACTTCGGCGGGCTTTTGCGAGATTGGCTTGTCAGGGAAGATACGAATCCAGATGCGACCACCGCGCTTGATGTGACGCGTCATTGCACGACGAGCTGATTCGATTTGACGCGCGGTCAGACGACCACGACCAACTGCTTTCAGACCGAACTCGCCAAAAGAAACTGACGTACCGCTCTCATGGGAAATGCCGCGATTACGGCCTTTCTGTTCTTTACGATATTTTCTGCGTGCTGGTTGCAGCATATTTATTCTCCTGCCTTATCAGCCGGTGCGGCCGCTGGCTCGGCCTTCTTGGCACGTACTCGCTTAGCCACTGGCACTGCTGGTGCCGCCTCGCCCGCTGGCTTGCGTGCGGTACGCGCTGCTGGCTTGCCATCATCGCGTCGTGGCGCACGACGCTTGCGCTCGTCATCCACGGGTGTCTCAATGGTTGGGGTCTCACCACTTGCCAGTCGATCACCTTTGTAAACCCACACCTTGATGCCAATGATGCCGTAGGTGGTTTCGGCTTCACCGAAGCCGTAGTCAATATCAGCGCGCAGCGTATGCAGCGGCACGCGACCTTCGCGGTACCACTCGGTGCGGGCGATCTCGATACCGTTCAAACGACCGGAAGACATGATCTTGATGCCTTGAGCGCCCAGACGCATTGCGTTTTGCATGGCACGCTTCATGGCGCGGCGGAACATGATGCGCTTCTCAAGCTGCTGCGCGATCGAGTCGGCAATCAGTTGAGCATCGGTTTCAGGCTTGCGAATCTCTTCGATGTTGACGTGCACCGGCACGCCCATCATCTTGGCAAGAGAAGACTTCAGTACTTCGATGTCCTCACCCTTCTTACCAATCACAACACCAGGGCGTGAACTGAAAATGGTGATGCGCGCGTTCTTGGCTGGGCGTTCGATCAGTACACGACCCACCGACGCATTTTTTAACTTCTTACGCAAGAATGCACGAACCTTCAAGTCCTCGCCCAACATGTCAGCGAAGTTGCTGTTACCTGCATACCAGCGCGAACCCCAGTTACGCGTGACGGCTAGACGAAAGCCAGTCGGATGAATTTTCTGTCCCATCGTGACTCCCTCAGTTACCGACCGTCACATAGATGTGACATGTTTGCTTGGAGATGCGATCGCCACGGCCCTTGGCTCGTGCGGTGAAGCGCTTCAGAACTGCGCCTTTTTCGACGAAGATGGTTTTCACCTTCAGTTCATCGATATCGGCACCGTCATTGTGTTCGGCGTTGGCAATTGCCGATTCCAGTACTTTCTTAATCAGGAAAGCACCCTTTTTCGGGCTGAACGCAAGAATGTTCAGCGCCTGGTCGACCTTTTTCCCGCGGATCAGGTCAGCGACCAGTCGGCCTTTTTGTGCCGACAAGCGCGCGCTGCGGAGGCTGGCTTTGGTTTCCATATCAGGACCTTATTTTTTCGCTTTCTTGTCGGCGGCGTGACCTTTGAACGTACGGGTCAGCGCAAACTCACCGAGCTTGTGACCGACCATGTTCTCGGAAACGTAGACCGGCACATGCTGTT
Organism: Burkholderiaceae bacterium; assembly: GCA_018882935.1. GTDB lineage: Bacteria > Pseudomonadota > Gammaproteobacteria > Burkholderiales > Burkholderiaceae_D > Pernthalerella. The sequence goes on from VERA01000010.1 coordinate 31,062, forward strand.
TGCCGTTGTGCACCGCGATCGTCAGGCCGATGAAATCCGGCATGATGGTCGAGCGGCGCGACCATGTCTTGATGGGCTTTTTGTCGCGACTCGCCTGAGCGGTCTCAACTTTTTTCAGCAAATGGGCGTCGCAGAACGGCCCCTTTTTAAGTGAACGTGCCATCTATTACCCCTTATTTCTTGCCGCGACGCGAGACAATCATCGACGTCGTACGCTTGTTGCGACGCGTCTTCTTGCCTTTGGTCTGCTGACCCCATGGCGATACCGGATGGCGGCCAGCAGCGGTTCTGCCTTCACCACCACCATGCGGGTGATCGATTGGGTTCATTGCAACACCGCGAACGGTCGGGCGAATACCGCGCCAACGCGTCGCACCCGCTTTACCGATCTTGCGCAGGTTGTGCTCACCGTTACCGACTTCGCCGATGGTGGCACGGCACTCAACGTGAATGCGGCGCACTTCGCCTGAACGCAAACGCACCTGTGCGTAGATGCCTTCACGCGCCATCAATACGACGGCAGCACCTGCGGTACGCGCAATCTGCGCACCCTTACCGGGCATCATTTCAACGCAGTGCATAGTGGTACCGACCGGAATATTCCGGATAGGCAGACAATTACCGGCTTTGATCGGTGCCTCTGAACCGCTCATGAGCTGGTCGCCCACGGCAACGCCTTTAGGAGCGATGATGTAGCGACGCTCACCGTCGGCGTAGCAGAGCAAGGCGATGTTTGCGCTGCGGTTTGGATCGTATTCGAGGCGCTCGACCTTGGCCGCGATGCCGTCTTTGTTGCGACGGAAATCGACGACACGGTAGTGATGCTTGTGACCACCGCCGAGATGACGGGTGGTAATGTGACCGTTGTTATTGCGGCCCGCTGATTTCGATTTCTTTTCGATCAGACCCGCAAACGGACGCCCCTTGTGAAGGTCTGGATTGACCACCTTCACCATGCCACGGCGGCCAGGCGAGGTCGGCTTTAGCTTAACGAGTGCCATTACTTAGCCTCCTCGGTGAAGTTGATTTCCTGACCCGGCTTGAGCGAGACGAATGCGCGGCGGGTATGGTTGCGGCGGCCAACAAAGCGGCCAGTACGCTTGACCTTGCCCGCACGGTTCGCCACTTGAACTGAGGCGACTTCAACCTTGAACAACATTTCTACCGCAGCCTTGATCTCGGGCTTGGTAGCATCTTGCGTGACGAGAAAAACCACCTGCTCGTTTTTCTCGGCGACGAAAGTCGCCTTCTCCGAAATTACAGGCGCAAGCAGCACCTTCATCAGGCGCTCTTCATTGTGTTTGATGACCGCGCTCATGCCAGCATCTCCTCAATCTTTGCCAGCGCCGGCTTGGTGATCAGCACTTTTTTGTAAAACACCAGCGAAAGCGGATCAGCATGACGCGGCTCACAAACCAGCACGTTCGGCAGGTTGCGCGAAGCCAGCAGCAAGTTTTCATCCAGATGGTCAGTAATCACCATTACGGAATCCAAACCCATGCCTTTCAGTTTTTGCGCTAGCAGCTTGGTTTTAGGCGCCTCGAGGGACAACTCCTCGATGACCGACAACCTGTCATCGCGGGCAAGCTGCGACAAAATCGAGCAAAGACCTGCGCGGTACATCTTCTTGTTGACCTTGTGCGAAAAATTCTCGTCAGGCGTATTAGGGAACGTGCGACCACCTCCGCGCCAGATCGGCGACGACGACATACCAGCACGTGCACGGCCGGTACCTTTTTGACGCCAAGGCTTCTTGGTGGTGTGTGAAACTTCTTCACGGTCTTTTTGCTTGCGGTTACCACTGCGCGCATTGGCTTGGTACGCAACAACGATCTGATGAATCAGCGCTTCGTTGTAGTCACGACCAAAAATCGTGTCGGGTGCGGCAACGTTCGATGAGGCTTGGCCTTGCGCATTCAGGAGTTTAAGTTCCATGGCTTAGGCTCCCTTCACAGCTTTGGCTTTAACAGCCGGGAATACCACCACATCACCGTTTTTCGCACCCGGGACTGCGCCCTTGATCAGGATCAGCTGACGCTCAGCATCAACACGTGCGACTTCCAGATTTTGTACAGTGCGGGTGACATCACCCATGTGACCGGTCATACGCTTGCCGGGGAAAACACGGCCCGGATCCTGCGCCATACCGATAGAACCCGGCACATTGTGAGAGCGCGAGTTACCGTGGCTGGCACGCCCTGAGGCGAAGTTGTAGCGCTTGATGGTGCCAGCGTAACCCTTACCAATGGTGACGCCCTGCACGTCGACCTTCTGACCGGCCTCGAACAGGCTGACTGCCAGCGTGTCACCCGGCTTGAATTCAGCCGCTTTGGCTGCGTCGACGCGGAATTCTTTAAGGACAGTTCCCGCCTCGACGCCGGCTTTGGCAAGATGGCCAGCAGCGGCTTTGTTGACGCGGGAGGGGCGGCGCTTTCCGAAAGTAACCTGAACGGCTGCATAGCCATCGGTTTCCGGCGTTTTGATCTGCGTCACGCGGTTGTCAGAGACATCCACCACGGTGACCGGGATTGAATCCCCATCATCCGTAAAGATGCGCATCATGCCAACCTTGCGACCGAGAAGGCCCAGGCTCATTGTTTTCTCCATTCCCACCTTCGATTGGGCGGGGCTGTGTTTAGAAATTCAGTTGGTCAAAAGCGCTTGCGCTCGACCAAGCCGAAAATTATATCGTGAGACGAAGGTTTCTACAACCCAGCCAGCATCCGCCCCAAGATTAATGCTTATTTGTTACTACTGCAGCTTGATCTCGACATCGACGCCTGCTGGAAGATCCAGCTTCATGAGCGCATCGACTGTCTTGTCGGTCGGATCAACAATATCCATCAAACGCTGATGGGTACGAATCTCGAACTGGTCACGGGAGCTTTTGTTCACATGCGGTGAACGCAGCACGTCCCAGCGTTGTATGCGAGTTGGTAAGGGTACCGGACCTTTAACCACAGCACCGGTGCGCTTCGCGGTATCGACGATCTCCAGCGCTGATTGATCGATGAGACGATAGTCAAACGCTTTCAGTCGGATACGTATCTTCTGCTTTTCCATGTTGCTTCCTTAAAGAGCGGGCCGCGGGCACTTAAACCCGCGGCATTGGTTCAGTCATTCGGCGAACCGAAACAGCAATTACTCGATGATTTTGGCGACGACGCCGGCGCCCACCGTACGGCCGCCTTCACGAATCGCAAAGCGCAGACCCTCTTCCATCGCAATCGGGTTGATCAGCTTGACCGTGATCGACACGTTATCGCCAGGCATCACCATCTCCTTGCCCTCAGGCAGCTCGATTGCACCCGTCACATCCGTCGTACGGAAGTAAAACTGCGGACGGTAGTTGTTGAAGAACGGCGTATGACGACCACCCTCTTCCTTCGACAACACATAAATCTCGCCCGTAAAGTGCTTGTGCGGCTTGATCGAACCGGGCTTGGCCAATACCTGACCACGCTCAACGTCTTCACGCTTGGTACCACGCAGCAGCACACCCACGTTGTCACCCGCCTGACCCTGGTCGAGCAGCTTGCGGAACATCTCCACGCCCGTGCAGGTGGTCTTTTGCGTATCGCGAATACCCACAATCTCGATTTCCTCGCCCACCTTGATGATGCCGCGCTCAACACGACCCGTCACCACAGTACCGCGGCCCGAGATCGAGAACACATCTTCCACCGGCATCAGGAACGCGCCATCAATCGCGCGCTCAGGTGTTGGGATGTAGCTATCTAATGCCTCGGCCAGCTTCATGATCGCTGCCTCGCCCAGGTCGCCCTTGTCGCCTTCCAAGGCCAGCTTGGCTGAGCCACGGATGATCGGCAGATCGTCGCCAGGAAACTCGTACTTCGAGAGCAGCTCGCGCACTTCCATCTCGACCAGTTCCAGCAACTCAGCGTCATCCACCATGTCGCACTTGTTCAGGAACACGATGATGTATGGCACACCGACCTGACGCGCCAACAAAATATGCTCACGGGTTTGTGGCATCGGGCCATCCGCCGCCGAGCACACCAAAATCGCACCGTCCATCTGCGCTGCACCCGTAATCATGTTCTTCACATAATCCGCGTGGCCAGGGCAATCCACGTGCGCGTAGTGACGGTTCTGTGTCTCGTACTCCACGTGCGCCGTGTTAATCGTAATGCCGCGTGCCTTCTCTTCCGGCGCCGCATCAATCTCGTCGTATTTCTTCGCCTCGCCACCAAACTTCGCCGATAGCACCGTCGCTATCGCCGCCGTCAAAGTCGTCTTGCCATGATCAACGTGACCAATCGTCCCCACATTCACGTGCGGCTTCGTCCGCTCAAACTTGCCTTTTGCCATCATGTACTCCTAACGAATTGATGAGAATGATCAGGCACACGCCCGACTGTACTGACAAACGAACACTGGTGCCCTTGACGTGGATTGAACACGTGGCCTCTCCCTTACCAAGGGAGTGCTCTACCACTGAGCTACAAGGGCGCTACTGCAAGCCGCCCGTTTACCACACAACGAGCAAGCAAATTCCTGGAGCGGGTGAAGGGAATCGAACCCTCGTCTTAAGCTTGGAAGGCTTCAGCTCTACCATTGAGCTACACCCGCAAGGGCGACCAACACTGCCGCTCACTATTTAAAGCACCGCGAAGTCTTTCGACTCGCTCCTGGTGGTGGGGGCTGGATTCGAACCAGCGTACTCGCAAGAGGGCAGATTTACAGTCTGCTGCCATTAACCACTCGGCCACCCCACCGCAGGGAACCGCTTACTATAGTGGAAAACACGAGGAGCGTCAATTGTCATAATGCGCCGCTTGCCCGTTTTCTGAAAGCGGCCGCTCACTTCGCCGCCGCTTCCGCGCTCAGATTAATTTGGTCAACGTCGCCGCCAAAAAGGCCAGCAAAGACCACAGCAATGCCGAGCCGAAAGGCAGGCAAAAATCGATACCTTTAAACCGGAATCGGAAATCGCCGGGCAAGCGGCCAACCCAAAGTCGCTTTAAAAACGGCAAAAGTGGATAAAACACCGCTAAAAGTGCGAAAGTGAATGCAACCCAACGTATCATGCGATTAAATCAGGCGTCCAAGAAGCAAAAATACCGCTGTCAGGACAAGGGTCGATGCAAAGGGAAGCCGGATTTTCCATCCAAAAATACTGAAATTCAGATCGCCCGGCAGCCGCCCGAGGCCCATCCGCTCCAGCCAAGGCAACAGCGAAGACAGCAGCACCAGCGCCAGGAAGATAACAATAAACCAACGCATCTGTGAAGCTTCAATCTAGTGAGGCGTTAACGAAGATAGCAAGTTACAGCCGGTAGCTCTGATCGATGTTTTGAAAACTTGCAGGTACTTCTATTCGGTCGACTAACAACAGGGCCTTGAACAGTTCGCCCATCTCGGCAGGTGAGGTGAGTTTTTGTACTGCATTTGACAAGGGCAACCAATGATGAGGGTCCGTCACCGGCTGCCCCGCCAACAAATTCGGCAGACCGGCGCCGATCAGAAAGGCGGCTTGGCTCATATAAAACCCCACCCCAAGGCCGGCACTTAATCCGGCACGCGCCATCGCGCTGAAATCAACATGACTCGTAATGTCCTGCAAACCCGGCAGATAAAACGGGTCGGCATGCGCGTGATGACGGTAGTGGCACATCAGTGTTCCACCCGAGCGTTGCGGCAGATAGTACTCCGAGGCGGGAAATCCATAATCAATCATCAGCGCGGCGCCGCCGTCACCGGCGCGCAGCATGTCGCCCAGCATACGCAGAAAACCGGCTTGTTGCGGATGAATTTCGGTCAAATACTCATCGGGCAGATGGCTCGCCTCAGGTATTTGCTCGGTGAGGTCCGGCAAGCAGTCCCGGTCTGCAAATACAAACCGCTGATCATCCAACGCAACCCCACGCTCAAGCCAATGGCCACCTCGCTTGATCAACAGCTGAACTGGCATTGCATCGAGTACCTCGTTCGCAATCACAAGACCGCTAAACGCCGTAGGGGGCTTATCCAGCCATTCAATCTGCGAGAAATTCGCTAATGCCTGCTGTTGCCGGGCACGCAGCTCGCTAGAGACCTCGACAATTTGGTAGCTGGCGACAGCCGTGCCTGAACCTGCCGCAGCGCTCAGTAAATCGTGCGCCAACTTGCCTGTACCCGCCCCGAACTCAAGCAAGCGCAAAGGGGCGGGGCCGAGCAGCTCAGCAGCGAATCTTGCTAAGGTCGCGCCAAACAGCGGGCTGATTTCTGGCGCAGTTGTAAAATCGCCGTCCTTGCCGAGTTTGACAGCGCCGCCAGCGTAATAGCCAAGGTCAGGCGTGTACAAAGCAAGCGCCATATAGTGGCTAAATGAGATCCAGCCGTCATTTGCCAGAATGATGTGCTGGATATGATGTTGTAAATCGCGCGAGGCTTGCAAAGCATCGGCAGAAGGATGCGGCAGTGACATGTGCGCTATTGTAAGGAAGGTAGTACGGTCTGCGGCGGGCAAGCGCTGCCGAAGATCGAACATCAGATGAATCTCATTATGCTGCGCAAAAAAATCCGCCCTCACAAGACATGCCACACCTCATCATCGATCGTTGAACATGCATAGCCCCCCCGGCAAAGTCGCGCTAGTCACCGGCGCCGCAAAACGGCTTGGTCGCGATATTGCGTTATCGTTGGCGCGAGATGGATGGGACATTGCCGTGCATTACCGTGCATCGGAGGCCGAGGCGTTTGATACGGTAGACCAGATCAAAACACTCGGGCGCAACGCGGCTGCTATTCAATGTGATTTGTCGAACCAAGCGGAAACCCGGCTGCTGCTACCGCTAGCAATAAACCAACTCGGTCATATCAGCTGCGTCGTAAACAGCGCCTCGCTATTTTCTTATGATGACGCGCAGTGCTTTGATCAGGCCAAACTCGATGCGCACATGCACAGCAACCTTGCTGCGCCCATCATGCTTGCACAAGCACTGCATGCCGCCACACCCGATGGAGCTCAATCGGTCGTCATTAATCTGCTGGATCAGAAGCTATTCAATCTGAATCCTGATTTTTTGTCTTATACGCTATCGAAAAGTGCGTTACACACGGCTACTACGCTGCTTGCGATGTCGCTGGCACCAAAGTTGCGCGTCGTAGGTTTGGCACCCGGGTTAACCTTGGTATCGGGCGATCAGACAGCGTCGCAATTTGAAAAAGCGCATCAACAAACCGTACTCGGCAAAAGCAGCACCGCCGACGATATTGCGCAAGCCGTATGCTATTTGGCTAGCGCCCACGGAATCACTGGCACAACGCTCATCGTGGATGGCGGACAGCACCTTACTCCCTTACAGCGAGACGTAATGTTTCTCGCGAAATAAGGTCAATCAATTAATCTTTTACTCGTCAACATGAACTCTCTATTGATGCACCCTGCGCTGTCTGATTGCCGTCGCCTGTTCCTTCGTAATTTTCAAATCATGAGCAATATTGGTGTTCACGATTTCGAAAAACGCGGCGAACAAAGAGTACTGTTTAACGTAGAGTTATACGTACCGCTTGCCGATTCAACGCCGACACAAGACGAGTTGCATGAAGTGCTTGATTACGATTTCATCCGCAATACAATTCAGCAACGCGTTTCGCAAGGTCATACGCACTTACAAGAAACGCTGTGCGATGACATCGCAAAATCTTTGCTATTACACCCCAAGGTCCGTGCGGTTCAAGTGTCAACCCAAAAGCCGGATGTCTATCCTGATTGTGATGCCGTGGGCGTCGAGGTACTTCACTTTAAGAATTCATCATGAGTAGCGCCAACATGAGTAGCATCACCGCGCGACAAGCAGAAAAAATCGCTTACGAGAATAACAAGCTGCACAAGCGGCTATGTCGTTTGGTAGGGCAAGCGATCGGCGACTTCAACATGATTGAAGCGGGCGACAAAGTCATGGTGTGCTTGTCGGGGGGCAAAGACAGCTATGCGTTGCTCGATATTCTGCTCACGCTACGTGAGCGCGCACCGATCGACTTTGACATTGTTGCGGTCAATCTCGACCAAAAACAGCCTGGCTTTCCTGCTGATGTACTGCCCAGCTATTTACGCAGCATCGATGTGCCGTTTCATATCGAGACGCAGGATACGTACAGCATCGTCAAGCGCCTAATCCCCGAAGGAAAAACAACCTGTTCGCTTTGCTCGCGTCTGCGCCGGGGCATTCTTTACCGAGTCGCCGGCGAACTGGGGGCAACTAAGATCGCACTCGGCCACCATCGCGATGACATTATCGAGACGTTTTTCTTGAATATGTTTTTCGGCAGTAAACTAAAAGCAATGCCGCCCAAGCTGCAGTCCGATGATGGTAAACATATCGTGATCCGCCCCATGGCTTATGTGCGTGAAGCTGATACCGAGCGCTACGCTGCGCTGCGCCAGTTTCCGATTATTCCTTGTGACCTGTGTGGCAGTCAGGAAAATCTGCAACGTAAACAGATCAAGGGGATGCTGCGCGAATGGGAGAAAAAATACCCGGGGCGCGTAGAAAATATTTTTTCATCACTGACAACAGTAGTGCCTTCCCATTTGATGGATCGCTCCTTATTTGAATTTGCCTCATTAGCAGCAACCGGGGTGGCAGATAAAAATGGCGACATCGCTTTCGACGATGAGCCCTGCGCGCCACCACAAGCATCGATCGTGACAATTCATGCTTGAGAACGAATGCATGAGATTCTATGGTTGAGAACATGGGCGTACGAGCGCAGACATACAGCGCCAAGGTCTATCGTGCAGTTTCGGGTCGGCCAGCTTGAGCGCTCGTAAACTAGTAGCGCCCTGCACGCCTCAAGGTGCATTTACAGCAAGCACGCGTGCTAGAATTTTGAATCTCTTTTCGCGCTCCCTATGAACGTAGTCATTCTCGCCGCCGGCATGGGCAAGCGCATGCAGTCCGACTTGCCTAAAGTACTGCACCCATTGGCTGGCAAACCTCTGCTATCGCATGTCATCAGTACCGCGAAGGCCTTGAATCCCTCGCGCATCTGCGTGGTCTACGGGCACGGCGGGGATCTTGTGCCTTCGCAATTAGCCGCAGAGGATGTGCGCTTCGTGCTGCAGTCCCCGCAACTCGGTACCGGGCATGCGGTCATGCAGGCGTCGGACGCGCTGGATGATTCCGCGCCCACGCTGGTGCTCTACGGCGATGTGCCACTAACCACTGCGACTACTTTGCAGACACTGGTCGACAAGGCTGGCAAAGAAAGACTGGCGGTACTCACCGTCGACTTGGAAGATCCTACCGGCTACGGCCGCATCGTCCGTGAAAACAATCGCATTGTTCGTATCGTCGAGCAAAAAGACGCCAGCGACAGTGAGCGCGCTATTCGGGAGGTCAACACAGGTATTTTAGTGGCCCCTACCCGCGCGCTGAAATCTTGGCTAAGCAAACTTTCCAATAACAATGCGCAACAGGAGTACTACCTGACCGACATCATTGCGATGGCAGTGAAAGAGGGCACGCCGGTTGAGTCAGCGCAGCCTGCGCAGGTTTGGGAAACATTGGGTGTCAATAGCAAAGTGCAGCTGGCCGAGCTTGAGCGTATTTATCAGCGCGCTATCGCTAATGCTTTGCTTGAGCAAGGCGTAACCCTGGCCGATCCGAACCGCATTGATGTTCGCGGCGAATTACACTGTGGGCGCGATGTATCGATTGATGTTGGGTGCGTCTTTGAAGGCGAGGTCGTGCTCGGCGATGGCGTCGTCATCGGTGCCAACTGCGTGATTCGTGACGCAAAAATTCATAGCGGCGCCATGATTAAACCTTTCTCGCATATCGACGGCACCCGCATTGGAAGCGATGCACAGATTGGTCCGTACGCGCGCCTGCGGCCGGGCACGGTGTTAGGTGATGATGTGCATGTCGGTAATTTCGTTGAAATAAAAAATAGCCAATTTGACGCCCACAGCAAGGCAAACCATCTCGCGTATGTGGGCGATGCCACGGTCGGCGCGCGCGTGAATATCGGTGCCGGCACCATCACCTGCAATTACGATGGCGCCAATAAACACCGTACCGTGATCGAAGATGACGCGTTCATCGGTAGTGACACGCAATTGGTGGCGCCGGTTACCGTTGGCAAAGGCGCGACGATAGGCGCAGGAACAACGCTCACGAAAGACGCGCCTCCCGATAGCCTGACTGTGTCGCGCGCCAAACAAATCAGTATCGCCAGCTGGCAGCGGCCAGTGAAAATCAAGAAATAGGACACAGCATGTGCGGTATTGTCGGCGCTGTCGCTCAACGTAACATCGTTCCGGTTCTGCTCGAAGGTTTGCGTCGACTGGAGTATCGCGGCTACGACTCTTGCGGCGTGGCGGTACATCAGCAAGGGCTCAAACGCTCTCGTAGCGTGTCACGCGTTGCCGAGCTTGCAGCACAAGTTGAAAGTACAGCATTCACCGGCAGCACAGGTATTGCGCATACGCGCTGGGCGACACATGGTGCACCTGCTACCAATAACGCGCATCCGCATTTCTCCGGCAGACAAGATCGCGCCAAAATCGCCTTGGTTCATAACGGTATTATCGAAAACTATGAATCACTGCGCGAGGCCTTGATAAAAAAAGGCTATGTGTTCGAATCACAAACCGATACTGAAGCCGTCGCACATCTGATTCATGATTTATATGACGGTGATTTACTTCGCACCGTACAAAAGGCTGTCAAGCAGCTGCATGGTGCTTTCGCGATTGCGGTGTTCTGTGATGACGAGCCCAATCGAGTTGTCGGTGCGCGCCTCGGCTGCCCGCTGGTAGTAGGCATCGGTCAAGAAGAGACTTTCATCGCTTCGGATGCCATGGCATTGGCCGGTAGCACCGATCAGATTATGTATCTGGAAGAAGGTGATGTGGTCGATATCTCTACCGACGGCGCTCGCATCACTGACAAAACCGATCAGTCAGTCACCCGACCCACGCAAACCGTGCATGCCTACTCTGGCGCGATTGATCTTGGCCCGTACCGGCATTACATGCAAAAAGAAATTTTCGAGCAACCGTCCGCGATCAGTGACACGCTCGAAGGCATCCTTGGTTTTGCACCGGATGTGTTTGGCGCGGGTGCGAGCCAAGCGTTCTCAGGTATCGATAGTATTCAAATTCTTGCTTGTGGCACCAGCTACTACTCGGGCATGACAGCGCGGTACTGGCTGGAGTCGATTGCTGGCATTCCCACCCAAGTAGAAATAGCAAGTGAGTACCGGTATCGCGAACCGGCAGTGAATCCGAACGCACTCGTCGTGGTGATCTCGCAGTCCGGCGAAACCGCTGACACGTTAGCAGCGCTAAAGTATGCGAAACAACTTGGCCATCGTCACTCGCTCGCGATTTGTAATGTCGCTACGTCAGCGATGGTGCGTGAAACCACGCTGTCCTACCTCACCCGCGCTGGCGTCGAGATTGGCGTGGCCTCCACCAAGGCCTTCACTACGCAATTAACTGCCTTATTTTTACTGACGCTGACCTTGGCCAAGCTGCGTGGTCGTTTAACTGCAGAGGCAGAAGCCGACTACTTGAAAAATTTGCGGCACTTGCCGCTGGCAATCTCGTCAGTACTCGCGCTGGAACCGCAGATCATTGCCTGGGCAGATGCCTTTGCAAGAAAAGAAAACGCCTTGTTCCTTGGGCGCGGTCTGCATTACCCAATTGCGCTCGAAGGTGCGCTCAAGCTGAAAGAGATTTCCTATATTCACGCAGAGGCTTATCCAGCCGGTGAATTGAAGCACGGTCCACTCGCGCTGGTCACCGAGGAAATGCCCGTCGTCACCGTCGCGCCAAATGATGCGTTAATCGAGAAATTGAAATCGAATATGCAGGAGGTGCGCGCTCGCGGTGGGCAGCTATATGTATTTGCCGATGCAGATTCACAGATTCATTCCAGCGAAGGTCTGCATGTGATCCGCATGCCGGAGCATTACGGACCACTCTCGCCGATTCTGCATGTCGTGCCGTTACAGCTGCTCGCCTATCACACCGCGCTGGCGCGCGGCACTGACGTCGACAAGCCGCGTAATCTGGCGAAATCGGTGACAGTGGAGTAGTTTTGCCTTTGCCCGTTTGCTCGGTGCTCAGGTACGTAAAATCAACGCCGAGCCAACCCCACCTAATAGCCAATACCATTGTTTTAGAGAAGTAAGCTACCCTATCCCTCCTGGGTCAGCACATCCTTAAAGCACATGGCTTGGATCATCACCAAATACCTCATTAGCGCCGGCGTCGTCGTGCTTGTTTCGGAAGTCGCCAAGCGGAGCGACAAGCTGGGCGGATTTATCGCCGCACTGCCTATGGTGACCGTGCTCGTGCTGATCTGGCTGTATCTGGAAAATCAGCCCAAGGAAAAGATTTCCAATCACGCGTGGTACACCTTCTGGTACGTTCTACCGACCTTACCGATGTTTTTAGTTTTCCCGTTTTTGTATCAACGGCTAAGCTTCTGGCTAACGCTTATTTGTTGCATCGCCATTACGCTGGTTTGTTTTGTAGTGCTGGCGCATTTTTTGAGATCCCTCGGCATTGATCTACTGTAGCAGCGTTTTTTACTGCAGCGTGTTTTCTCGCTAACGGTGATCAGATAGTTTGTTAAAAAGGCTGCCATATGTATTTACCCGCCAAATTCTCGGAAACGGATTTATCTTTCCTCGTTCAATTTATCCGACTACACCCACTGGGGCTATTGATCAGTACCAGCGAAGCGGGCTTACAAGCATCTCCACTACCCTTTCTGTACCGAGATACCGGTAGTAAAACCTGTTTGATCGCTCATTTAGCAAAAGCCAATGATCATTGGCAAACTCTTGGAAAGGTCAGCGAGTGCCTAGTCGTGTTTCAAGGGGCTGAAAACTATGTGACACCATCTTGGTATCCCTCGAAGCAAACGACGCATAAGGTGGTGCCAACCTGGAACTACGAACTCGTGCAGGTCAAAGGTATCCCGACAGTGATCGATTCAACGGAGTGGCTGCGAGCGCAAGTCGGTCAAATGACTGACTCAATGGAGCAAGAGCGGCAACACCCCTGGCAAGTCAATGACGCCCCATCAGACTTCATTGCGAGTCAGTTGCAAGCCATCGTTGGCTTGGAAATAGAGATTACTGCGGTTGTCGGTAAATGGAAGATGAGCCAGAACCGCTCCACAGAAGATGCCCAGGGTGTTGTTGAGGGGATGGCGAACCCCGCTGATCCACACGCCAACCCTGTAGTCGCGCAAATAGTTGCTGATCGGGCAACGGGCCACTAGGCCTCGCAGGTCAGTACCTTGAAGTGCAAGCCAACCGGCTATACTCAGCAAACTTGACGTTAACGTAAGCGTCAATCGGAAAATCATTGCGGCCGGCGCCATGCTGGCCGTCCGGAGCACATTCCCATGACCGATCTGTCCGTCGCGCAGAGCCTCACCGCTTACACGCCTCAAAACAAAGTGCGCTTTGTCACTGCAGCTTCTTTGTTTGATGGTCACGACGCCTCCATCAACATCATGCGCCGCATCCTGATGTCTCAAGGAGCCGAGGTCATTCATCTTGGCCACAACCGTTCGGTTGATGAGATTGTCACCGCCGCCTTGCAGGAAGATGCCCACGGCATTGCCGTATCCAGTTATCAGGGTGGTCATCTCGAGTACTTCAAATACATGATCGATTTGCTGCGTCAGCGGGGTGGCGCGCATATCAAGGTGTTTGGCGGTGGCGGTGGCGTGATCGTCGCCAACGAGATCAATGAACTGCACGAGTACGGGGTCACGCGGATTTTTAGCCCGGAAGACGGGCAGCGCATGGGCTTGGTGGGCATGATCACTTACATGATCCAAACCTGCGATAGTGATCTGTCGAGCTATGCACCGACCAGTATCAGCGCCTTACAGCAAGGTGACATCGCAATGCGACACAGACCGCTGTCGCAACTGATCACCGCACTTGAAAATGACAAAGTGTCATCGGAGCTACTTGCCTCCTTGCGCGAAGCAGCCAAGCAAAAGAAAATTCCCGCGCTTGGCATTACCGGTACAGGTGGCGCAGGTAAATCTTCACTAACCGACGAGCTGATACGACGTCTTCGCATTGACCAAGGCGATGCGTTGAATATTGCGCTGATCTCGATTGATCCATCACGCCGCAAATCCGGTGGCGCACTGCTGGGCGACCGTATCCGCATGAATGCCATCAACCCGTGGCATGGCAATAGCCGTGTATTCATGCGCTCGCTTGCGACGCGCGAGGCTGGCTCCGAGATATCGCAAGCGCTACCCGATGTAATTGCTGCATGCCGCGCAACCGGCTTTGATCTGGTGATTGTCGAGACCTCGGGTATCGGTCAAGGTGATGCAGCAATCGTGCCGCATGTCGATGTCAGTCTGTATGTGATGACTCCCGAGTTCGGCGCGGCGTCGCAGCTGGAAAAAATCGATATGCTCGATTTTGCGGATGCCGTCGCCATTAATAAATTTGACCGTAAGGGTGCGCAAGATGCGCTGCGCGATGTGGCGAAACAAGTACAACGCAACCGCGAGGCATGGACGCAATCTCCCGAGCAAATGCCGGTATTCGGCACACAAGCCTCACGCTTCAATGATGACGGTGTCAGCGCGCTGTATCACGGCTTGCTACCCCTCCTTAAAGACCACGGCCTACAAACGCAGCCTGGCAAACTGGCACCCGTCTCGGCGCGATCGTCCAGTGGTCGACATGCGATCGTGCCGCCGGCCCGTAGCCGGTACCTCGCTGAGATCTCGGATACCGTGCGCTCGTATCACCGACGTGTTGAAAAACAAGCGGTCATCGCGCGCGAACATCAGCAGCTGTCAGAAGCAAAGCGCATGTTGATCGCCGCAGGTAAAGCTGCCGATTTTGATTCGCTGATTACGCAACGCGAGCATGCGCTTGATGCAGATGCTCGGCAGCTACTGACTGATTGGCCTTCGGTACGGGCGACCTACGAAGGCGATGAGCATGTGGTCAAGATTCGCGACAAGGAAATCCGCACGCGGCTTTACACCGAAACACTCTCTGGCAATCGTGTACGTAAAGTCTCGCTACCGAAGTATGCCGACCACGGCGATCTGCTGCGCTGGCTGATGAAAGAGAACTTGCCCGGGTATTTTCCATACACTGCTGGCGTGTTCCCATTCAAGCGAGAAAATGAAGACCCCACCCGTATGTTTGCGGGTGAAGGCGATGCCTTCCGTACCAATCGCCGGTTCAAGTTGGTTTCCGAGGGCATGCCGGCCAAGCGCTTGTCGACAGCATTTGATTCCGTCACGCTGTATGGTGCTGACCCCGCGCTACGCCCAGATATCTACGGCAAGGTCGGTAACTCCGGCGTATCAATCGCCACACTCGACGATATGAAGGTGCTGTACGACGGGTTTGATTTATGCGACCCCACGACCTCCGTATCAATGACCATTAACGGCCCCGCGCCAACGATACTGGCGTTCTTCATGAACACCGCGATCGATCAGCAGCTGGATAAATTCCGCGCCGACAAAGGCCGCGAGCCGACGGTAGAAGAAGCAGCACAAATCAAAGCATGGGTACTAAAAAACGTACGCGGCACCGTGCAGGCAGATATTCTGAAAGAAGACCAAGGCCAAAATACCTGCATCTTCTCAACTGAATTCTCATTAAAGGTGATGGGCGATATTCAGCAATATTTTGTCGACCATCAGGTGCGTAATTTTTATTCGGTGTCGATCTCCGGGTACCACATCGCAGAAGCGGGCGCGAATCCGATCTCGCAACTGGCGTTCACTTTGTCGAACGGCTTTACCTTTGTCGAGGCCTATCTCGCGCGCGGCATGCATATCGACGACTTTGCGCCGAATCTATCGTTCTTCTTTTCCAATGGCATGGACCCCGAGTACACCGTGCTCGGCCGCGTGGCTCGGCGCATTTGGGCCGTGACGATGAAAGAAAAATATGGTGCGAATGACCGTAGCCAGAAGCTGAAATATCACATTCAAACCTCTGGTCGTTCGCTGCACGCGCAAGAGGTTGATTTCAATGACATCCGCACCACACTGCAAGCACTGATCGCGATTTACGATAACTGCAATTCGCTACATACCAATGCCTATGACGAAGCCATCACTACACCGACCGATGAATCGGTACGTCGCGCGCTGGCGATTCAGCTGATTATTAATCGCGAGTGGGGTCTGGCCAAAAATGAAAATCCGAATCAGGGCGCGTTTGTACTCGATGAATTAACCGATTTGGTCGAAGAAGCGGTGCTGCAAGAGTTCGAGCGTATCGCCGAGCGTGGCGGAGTGCTGGGTGCGATGGAAACTGGCTACCAGCGCAGCAAGATTCAGGAAGAGTCCTTGCTCTATGAGCATAAAAAGCACGATGGTAGTTTGCCGATCATTGGCGTGAATACGTTCCGCAATCCGAACGGCGACACCGTTCCGCAAGCGCTTCAGCTCGCGCGCTCAACCGAAGATGAAAAGCAATCGCAGCTACAACGACTCGCCGATTTCCATAACCGCCATAAAGAGCAGGCACCGAAAGCGCTGGCGGCACTTCAGCAGGCCGCGATCAATGATGACAATGTGTTCGCGCAGTTGATGGACGCAGCGCGTGTATGTTCGTTGGGTCAGATCACCGAGGCTTTGTTCGAAGTTGGCGGGCAGTACCGACGGAGCATGTAGTCGGTCAAAAACCAAGACAGGGCGGGCCCGATGGCCTGGCCGACGCGACCAGCAATCCCGTCGCGATATCCTCCCCTTGACTTTCAGTACTGAAAACAGCACTGTTCGGCTAAATTCAGTACTGAAGGTGCCTGCCATGAACAACATTCTCACTGTGGCAATGCTAAAACGCCGAGGCATGGCAGCAATCGAGGAAGGTCTGCAGCGCGGCCCCGTGCATATCATGAAGCGCAACAAGCCCGCCGCTGTCGTGTTGTCTGAAGAAGAGTATCAACGCCTGACAAGCGGCCGATCTGTTAGCGTTTCCGGTCTGACTGCAATGCAATGGCTGCTTGCGCAACCGTCCACTGGCACTCTCAGCAAAGCCGATATTGATACGCAGTTAAACGGCGAGCGCGCATGGTGATGGCGTAGTGATCGCCTTTTTCGATGCCAGCGCACTGATCTACCTTATCGAAGGTCGCGAGCCTTTCGCAGCGAGGGTCCGCGAATCCTTGCAGATACTGTCCGATCGGTTCCCGAAACTCGGCACGGCCGTCAGCCGGCTTTCATGGCTGGAGTGTCGCGTAGGTCCAATGAAGAACAATGATCTGACAGCACTCGGTCGATATGATGCATTTTTTACGCGCTCCGACCTCGTCTGGGTCGAACTCGATCGTGATGTTGTCGAGCCGGCCGCAGCGATACGGGTGCGCCATGGTCTGCGCACGCCGGATGCGTTGCAGGTGGCGAGTTGCTTGCAACTCGGTCCAGAGCATTTAATGGTGACAGGCGACGCTTCATTCCAAAAAGTCGGCGGCTTGAATGTGACGACGCTGAGCTGATCCGCTATCCAGTATTGGAAGCTATTAGAAAATGTGACATCAACAAAAGAATGCAAACCTGTCCGATTAACGCTTGATTCAGGCGATCACCGGAAGCTTTCGCTGCCAGTTCTGACCATAGACTTCACGGATCGCGTGACGCCACGTGAAAAACGAAGTCTCTGCTAATTGCTGTGAACTGAGAAGAGACTCTAAATACATAGCCCTTAATCTTTTTATGAGGACTATGATGAAACGCACAGCACTTGAACGGTCTGATACTCACCAAGTTTACGACCCCGCCGCCAAGCGTACTCGCTTCAATGAAGATGCCGTCACAGGCACACCTGCACCAGCAACGGCAATTCCACCAACAATGTCGGAGAAGCAGAACCTGCTGGCACTGTTAGGGTGCCGAAAAGAAATCGCCGCCGGCGAATTCAGCGTAAAGCTTAACAACATCGGCTTCCACTGGGAGCTACCGATCGACGTCACCATCAGGATCGCACGCGAGCTAAAATCCTCCGCCGAGTGGAAAGGCATGATCCTGACCAGTCGCCAGGGTTATCTCAGCGTGGATGCTGCGCATTCTGAGCGCCGCTTCCCACGACTGAGAGCGGATCTGATGAAGATTTGCGGTAGCGGCAAAGTCAAGGCTAATGATGTCCGCAGGTACCTAGATAAACTGGCAGCCGGCGGCATCTACGACCAGTTATTCCTCACGACATTGTCGCCTGACACGCGGCTCGCAGCCAACCTGGCTGCACTTTGCTGGTCAGAAAATAAGGTTTATGCCAAGGATGTATCTAAGGTTAATGAATGGATCATAGAAAACCTCAAAGCAGAGAAAGAGGCCCGAGGTCCGGAGCAATTTGAGAAAGACGTACAAGCGTTATTGCCTCTTCTCAGGCCTGCCACGCAAAGAAAAGGTCAATCGCAGAAAATGCGTACACAGTTTAGTGTGGCCCAACTAAAGCTACTGACCGAACATAAAATACTTAACAACTCCCTACCTCTTTTACTTGAAATATGTCTGGCTAGTCTCAAGTATGATGGTAAGCTTTCCGTTTATATTGCTGACACAGAGCGCGCTTTCGTCGACGCCATCATTCGTGATTGCAAGATTACGGACTTGTTGCCATTGGCTGCCATGGGCAACGAAGATTTCAAGAATAAAATTTACAATCAGCTATGCTCAATGCCCCCAGAAAAACGCAAAGAGTCGATTCTGGATATTTATCTTGCACTCGAATATGCTTTCGAATATGACCAGCTTTCTTTTTTGAAGCATGATAAAGCTTGGGATT
The DNA here is from genome assembly GCA_018882935.1 of Burkholderiaceae bacterium. GTDB lineage: Bacteria > Pseudomonadota > Gammaproteobacteria > Burkholderiales > Burkholderiaceae_D > Pernthalerella. The sequence continues at coordinate 49,827 of VERA01000010.1, forward strand.
TCCTTACAAGTTTCATAGTTGGCTGTATCAAGCAGATGAAAGAATTATCTTTTGATGAAAAACTGATGCGAGCGTGCACCAAGGTAACCGGATCAGCCTACAGGTATACCGAAAAATTAGGAGTTGCACCTTCCAACAACATCGATCAACTAGACTTCTTCCGCGGTATGAAAGGCACCGGGTTATTAAAATACTTAGGGAGTTGGATCAAAACGCTACCTCCTTTTAAAGCGACCGAAGTTCTTAATGAACTACCCGCCTATTTCCGGCCTTTTCTTCTCGGCCCGATGCAATAAACGTCCTGCATCACTCATGCCGCAACATTACAATGCGGCATGCGTCTTAAATCTGAACATTTCGAACCGACCGACGCCGCCCTTCATGCGCGGCTGTCGGCAATCAATGTCGCCGCCTATAGCAAATCCCGCAATCACCTGAACGGCCAAGTCACGCGGCTGTCGCCTTACATTACGCACGGCCTCGTCACGATCCCGGAATTATTTGAGCGACTGCCGAAACTCAAGCTCAGCGACAAGCTAGCGTTTGAATTCGGCTGGCGCGAATTCTTTCATCATGTGTGGAGCCGCGAGGGCGAGCGAATTCTTTCAGATATGCGGCCTGGCCTCCCGGGCGTACGCTACGCCGACGAGCTGCCCGATGATATCCGTGAAGGTCGCACCGGTATCGCTACGATCGATCAAGCAGTGCATCAGCTGTACGCTACCGGCTACCTGCATAATCACGCACGTATGTGGGTGGCGAGTTATGTGGTTCACCTGCGCAAAGTGCACTGGCGCACCGGCGCGGACTGGATGGTTGCGCACCTGCTCGATGGCGATCTTGCGTCCAATCATCTCTCATGGCAGTGGGTCGCTGCCACCTTCAGTAGCAAGCCGTATCTGTTTAATGCGGAGAACGTCGCACGCTACGCGACAGCCGACTGGCACTGTCCGGGCAGCGCCATCGATACCAGCTATGAAGCGCTGGAACGCATCGCCCGCAGCAATGAGATGATAGACAGTCCAGGGTCGCTGGTCGGCACTGTCGAACCTGAAACTTTCGCCGCCCCGCCGGAGCTGTCATCGACATCGATTCCAAAAGCAGAACGAATCCGTCTCGTACATCCCTGGATGCTGGCGGATCGTCGTTTCGAAGGACAGCGTATCGGCGTGATCCACCTGCCCTTCCATGCGCGCTTCCCATGGTCAGCGCGGCGCTGGCAGTTCGTGACAGATAGAATGATGGCTATCACCGATGCACTGTTCATCGGTGATCTCAACGAACTGAAAGACATGCTTTCTGAAACACCCAACGTTGAATCAGTAGCCACGCTGAACCCAGGCTACGATGATCTGCTGCCGCAGCTGTGCACACAGCTCATGGATGCACCGCGTCAGTTTGCTAATCCCTCCAAGACCTGCCGCTCGTTTTCTGCGTTCTGGTCGCAATGTACCGAAGCCCACCCACAACGAGGATGGCATCGATGAAGCTGGGTGTGGTCTGGTTCAAGCGTGATCTGCGCGTATTCGATCACGCACCATTGGTCGAGGCTGCAAAACACCGGCAAGTACTGCCACTCTATATTTACGAACCCACCCTGATCCGCGCGCCTGATTATGCGACTCAGCATATTGGTTTCATCAATGAATGCTTAGTCGATCTTGATCAAGCCTTGTCCGCTCGCGGCAGTCCGCTGCTCGCGCAATATGGTGAAGCGACTGCGATCTTTCAGCGTGTGCTCGATACATTTGGGCCATTTGCGCTGTATTCGCATGAAGAAACGGGGAATGCACTTAGTTACGAGCGCGACAAGCGCGTCGCTGAATGGTGCCGAGCCAATGGCATTGTTTGGAAAGAGTTTCCGTCAAATGGCGTCGTCCGCAAACTCAGCTCACGCGATGAATGGTCTGATCTCTGGATGCAACGCATGAAGCCCGCGCCGCTTGCAGCGCCGGATTTCTTGGGCAAGCCAGAGGGCACGCTGACGCCCAATGGCATCATGCTGCCGCACTGGATGGGCATGCCGGATAACGACAAACCTCTGCGGCAAAAAGGTAGTCGCAAGCAAGCGGCGCAACTGCTGAAGCAGTTTCTTTCACAGCGCTTGTCGCACTACCGCTTTGGCATGTCGAGCCCACTCTCGGCAGCAGATTTATGTTCGCGGCTGTCGCCTCATATTGCCTACGGCAGCCTGTCGATCAAAGAGCTTGTACACAAAGTGTGGAAGACGCGCGCCGAGCTGAATGCCATGCCTGCACACGTGAGGCCCAAAGGCGCGGTCGAAGGTTTAAAGTCTTTCGAGAGCCGGCTGCATTGGCGTTGCCACTTTGTGCAAAAGCTGGAATCTGAGCCCGAGATTGAAACGCGCAATATGCATCGCGGCTTTGATGGCTTGCGAGAGCCACACTTCAATCGCGAGTACTTCGAGCGCTGGCGTAAAGCAGAGACTGGCTTTCCCTTAATTGATGCCTGCATGCGCATGCTGGCAGAAACCGGCTGGATCAACTTTAGAATGCGGGCATTGCTAGTGAGCTTTTCAAGCTATCAGCTATGGAATCATTGGCGTGAACCGGCATTGCACCTGGCTCAGGAGTTTCTTGATTACGAGCCAGGTATTCACTACTCACAGATTCAAATGCAGTCGGGGGTCACTGGCATCAATACCCTGCGCATCTACAACCCCGTCAAGCAGGCGCAAGATCAAGACCCGGACGGTGAATTCGTCAGGCGCTGGCTACCTGCACTCGTGAACGTACCGACTGAGTTTATTTTCGAGCCGTGGACTATGCCATCGGCGCTTCAGCAACACACCGGGGTAATCATTGGCAGCACATATCCGGAGCCGGTCGTCGATCACTTAGCGGCAGCGCGCCATGCACGCGAGACCATGTGGGCACTGCGCCGCGGACCCGAAGCACGCGAAGAAGCACGACGCGTCTTCGATAAACATGGCAGCCGCAATCCAGCACGCGAAGGACGTCGTTCATCCAAATCCAGGCAAAAATCTTCAGAGGCAGCCAAGGAAGATACGCCACCGACACCCCAATTATCGCTAGGACTGGAATGAGACGGTCATGCTGAAAGGCATAATCGCCGCCGGCACCGCATTCGCGCTGTGGGGCGTATTCCCACTATATCTGCGCTTACTGAAACACGTACCCTCGTTGGAAATCCTGTCGCATCGGGTGCTGTGGTCGGTGGTGCTGCTGATGAGCTTGCTAGCTGTTCGGCGTCAGTGGGGCTGGCTGGCGCTGGTGCGCGCCAAGCCCCGCATCATCGTCACGTTTGTTGCCAGCGCGCTGATGCTTGCAACCAATTGGGTGGTGTATATCTGGTCGGTCAATCATGACCACATCATCGACGCGAGCCTGGGTTATTTCATCGCCCCACTGTTCAACGTGTTGTTCGGTATTGGCTTGGGTGAGCGCCTGCGCCTGACGCAATGGATTGCTGTCGCTTTGGCGACCTGTGGTGTGCTGTGGCTGACTTTCAGCGCGGGGCAGTTGCCTTGGATTGGTTTGGTGATTGGTCTGACTTTCGGCTTGTACGGCTTGCTCAGAAAAACTGCTGCCTTGGGCGCATTGGAGGGTCTGAGTATAGAAACGCTGGTGCTTTTTCCTGCGGCGACCGTGTTTTTACTATCACCCGATGCGGGCTCATCACATGCTTTTGCCAGCGATCTTCAACTCTCGCTCCTGCTGATTGCCGCCGGGCCTGTCACGGCAATACCGCTGCTGATGTTTGCCTATGGCGCGCGCCGCATTCCACTTTCGTTGGTTGGCCTGCTGCAGTACATCGGACCTAGCCTGCAGCTACTGATCGGCGTGTGGCTTTTCAACGAAGCATTTGACGGCTTGAAGCTTGCAGGCTTTGCGCTAATTTGGTCAGGTTTGCTTATCTATTCAGTCGACAGCTTGGCCCGGGGCATAACGCTAAGCGCCAACTAGAAAAAAATCGCCTGGTGAGTACCAGGCGAAATCGGGCTAGGCTATCAGTTACCTACGGCTACAGCGAAGTGCTTGTTAACCCAATGCTGCCATTGCCGTTTGAAACGGATCGACTGATTCTTTGGACGTGTTCTTGATAGCCTCCGTCAGAAACCTAGTACATACCTGACGGAAGTGTTCTAAGTAGTTATTTACCTCAGGCTCTTGAGCAGCTTTTTGAATGAATTTGGCAGCGTTTTTGGCAATGAGCCGATGGTCTTGGTTGCTCCAATCTAGAATCCCTTCACGGAAAAATGTGAACAGGCCTTCACAAAGATTAGTCACAGCGACAGGGTTAACGTAACCTGGGGATGGCTTTTTACCTGTTTGCTTGTACTCGGTTAGTAAATTCGCCCGAGAAAAACTTACAAGCTTGTTAGCCAATGCAGTTGGTTTTATCCAAGGCTTGTTTTCGGCTTCTTGAATATCTAAATCTCCGGCACCTATCATTCGCCCAAACTGCATCACCATCTTGCCTAGCCGCCTTGTATCAAATGCCTTAATCGGAGAATTCAGCAAGTAATTGATGGCATTTTGGGCAATATCGATCAGAGACGGAGTATAGGCAGTCCTTTTAAAGCCACTCAGCAAGCCAATTTGCTTTGAACTTACCTCAGCTACGCCATCTTTTCCAAAGTCTGGCACTTTATATTTGATTCCTTTACTTATCCAACCAAGTAGCGCCATGACATCACCCACTTTTTTCGGCCCGTCAACAGTAAGTAAATCATTTTTATGGATTATGTTGATCAGTTTGCGCATAAGCTTACAGATTGCGGGGCGCAGCACCCTCCAGTCGTCGTCTGCAAAAGCCTTGCTGCCTTGATCCCAATTAATGCAAGCCTCTAACCCGTAACAGACTCTCGCAGCGGCGAAAAGCGTAATTGTCTCGTCCTCGGAAAGCACATCGATTGAATTTGCGGCCACATTCCAAAAGTTGATGATTTTCTTGGCAAACTGCGTTAGCTCGGATTCACATTCCGGGTGTTGATTCAATTTCTTGAAATCAATGTTTTCTATGCAGTCTTTGATCGATTGACTCGCGGCAGTTAACTTGTCGGTCGATGGATTTAAGTCAAACTCGTCGATGATTGTCATCAGTTCCCGTGCTTTTTCAATTCCATTTATAACTCCTGGTAATTGTGGCGGCGCTACGGTGACGTGAGACGCTGTGCTTGGTGTCGCCGGACTATTTGAAGAGGTTGAGGAGGTTGAGGAGTTTGAGGAGTTTGAGGAGGTCGAAGAAGTAGAAGCGCTTGGTGAGCTTGATGAGCCGAGTAAACCCGGGGGCAAAACGTCTTGGCTGGACGGCCCGAGCACATCCGCGTCAACCTTGGGTTTTGTGGTTATCGACGGCTGTGGCTGGGGCTGTGGCTGGTTCCCTGTCGGGGATGGGGGCTTGGCCGTTGGCACTGGCGACAAACTTGGAAAGTTCTTGTCGGTATATCGGAGGTTGTAGTTTCGGTTCATGATCGTAGGAAATAAGTTGATAGGAATGTCCGTCAAACGAACATGCTGATCGGTAGATTCCTAGTCGCTGCAGTTCTACTACCGAACACTTATTCGGCTTTTTCTGGTTGAAACGTCCTCTAACGCCGACGATCTGTTGTAATTTTTTCTCGGCCTCAGCGACCTCCATGGAACGCAAATCCAATTGACCGACTCATACTGATCTGGCCTCGACTGATCCAATACGCAAGCTGGCTGTTTTACTTGGCGGGCAGATGCAAATCGGGGGGTCAGCGCTAGCACTGGCATCCTGCCGCGCTTCGGGTATCCTCTCTGGTTGTTCCAGCGTTCTGCTGCACACCCACCTCATCTGGTAACCACATTCATGGCTAATTACGTCTACACAATGCATCGCGTGGGCAAGATCGTTCCGCCCAAGCGTCAAATCCTGAAAGATATTTCGCTCTCCTTCTTCCCCGGCGCAAAAATCGGCGTGCTGGGCCTGAAC